>PWVT01000028.1 GCA_003562195.1 Phycisphaeraceae bacterium
GGCATACGGCATTGAAGGCGTCGCCCTGTTCGAACGGCTACTTGGCAATAGCAAACGATAAACAGAGCCATTCCACTTCAACTGTCGTATCGCGGGTATCGCGCATTGCTCTGGGTGTAACACTGGTCGCAGCAATCGAAGTGAATTTACCCGTCGTTGGCTGATTCATCCTTCTCGTCGCTGGCAGTGGGTTCTACATCAGATGCTCCCACTTCGACGTCCGGTAACTTCTCACGCCATTCCGCAGCACTGGCGTGGTGACCGGCGTCGGGTTCAGCTTCGTGCCAGGCGTCGTAAAGGTCGGCGATGCGATTGATCACATCGATGGTTCGATCGTGATCTGGGCCGAGGGCTGATTCGAAGATTTCTATCGCGTTCAGAAACCGCTCCTCCGCTTCGGCGAAACGTCCCATCGCAGTGAGCGTTCGGGCGTGATGGCCCAGAAATACAGCCATATGCCAGTGGCCGGCAGGCAGAATGCGCTTCGCCGTCTCGACCGCTTGGGCGCCGAGCCGTTGGGCTTCTTCCAATTCGCCAAGTTCGCGCAGCACCCCGCCCATGTTGTTGATCGAGGTGAGCGTGACCGGATGATCATTGCCAAGAACACGGCGTCGGCCCTCTAGCGCCTCGCGGAAGTAGCGCTCGGCCTCATCGGGTCTGCCCTGGGCGTTAAGCAGTATGCCCATATTGTTGATCGACGTCAGAGTGTCTTGGTGATCGGCGCCGAAGGCACGTCGAAGGCCATCCATGACTAGCTTGTGGTACTCTTTGGCCTCAGCAAGGCGATCATGATCGCGCAACAGACTGCCCATGTTTCCGATGGAAACAAGTGTGTCGGGATGCTCAGGTCCCAGAGAACTTCGCCGACCCTCCAGCGCCTCACGAAGGTACCGCTCGGCGTTCTCCAGCATTCCCAGTTCGTAATACAACATACCTATGTTGTTTATAAAATTTAGCGTATGCGGATGGTTATCTCCGAGAGCATGGCGACTCGATTCAAGGACTTCCCGAAGGTGATGCTCGGCCTCAGCAAACTCACCTTGTGCCTGAAGCACCAGTCCGAGACTATTTATCGAAAATAGCGTTTCGGGATGTGTATCGCCAAAAACTCGGCGCTTGCCTTGCAAGGCCTCTCGGAACTGCGCTTCGGCCTCGGTGAATCGGCCTTGGACGCGCAGAAATGCCCCAAGGTTGTGGATCGCGCGTAGCGTATCAGGATGATCGTCACCTAGATTGCGTCGGCTAGCTTCTAGCGCCTCGACGTAATACTGCTCGGCTTCGGTAAGTCTGCCAAGTGACTTCAGCAGTCCTCCCATGTTGCTGATCGAGATGAGTGTGTCAAGGTGATCATCGCCAAGGACACGACGAAAGCCGTTTAGTGCTTCTCGATAGTAGGGCTCTGCATCGGAAAATCTGCCCTGTTCGGAAAGCAGTCCTCCCATGTTGCTAATCGAGATGAGCGTGTCACGATGGTCATTGCCAAGGATGCGACGGCTTATCTCCAGCGCTTCGCTCCAATATCGCTCCGAATCTGAGTACCGACCGTGCAGTGCCATGAGAAAGCCCATATTGTTCATAGAGTCGAGCGTGTCGGCGTGCTCGGTTCCGAATTCATTCAGGCGAATCTCAAGTGCCGCTGCCTGTGGAGCAATAGCTCGCTCGATCATGCCAAGTTCGTACATGGTTGTTGCTAGTGTCTGAAGCAGTCGTGCCTTGATGACCAGGTCATCGGCAAACTGTTTCTCTATCGCGGCCAAGGCGCGCTCGAAGATGTACTCATCAAGCGCCTCAAGCGCCACGTTCGTAAAGTTTATCCCGGCCAGTGACGATTCCATCTCTACGAGCGTGGCCTGAATGGCTTCATGCTTAGATCCGCGTCCTTCAAGTATCGTGCGACGTTTGTCGAGTACGCTTCGCAGAATCCCTGCCCCCATCATCGCCGGATCGACTTGGGACAGCTGCGCTGCTTGGAATTCAGCCACGAGTTCGAGCCGGTCGCGTTCGAGCAACGTCTCCGCGCGCGCCTCTTCGGCGCGCAGGTACATCGCTGACACGACGACTAACGCCGCCACGAGCACAACAAACACCGCCGCCACACCGCTCACGAGTGCCTTGTTCCGTCGCGCGAACTTACGGAACTGGTACGTCGCGCTCGGAGGACGCGCTTCGATCGGCTCGTCATTGAGATATCGCTCGATATCCGTCGCCAGGTCGTTAGCCGACTGATACCTCCGATCTTTCTCCTTCTCGAGCGCCTTGCCGATGATGATTTCGACATCGCCGCGCAATGTGCGATTGATCGAACTCAGCCGGGTCGGTTCTTCTTCGCGGATGATGCGGATCGCCTCGTGAACCATCTGTCTGCGAAGGTCATAGGGCAGACGGCCGGCAAGTAATTCGTAGGTGATAACGCCGAGGGCGTAGACGTCGCTGCGGGTGTCAAGATCATCAGGGTTGCCGCCTGCCTGTTCGGGGCTCATATACGGAACGGTTCCGATGAGCTGGCCGATGTCTGTCTGGATCGTCGTGACCTGAATGTCCGAGTCGGTCGCCCGCGCCACGCCGAAGTCGAGAATCTTGGGCTGACCGTCTTCGGTGATAAGGATGTTGTCGGGTTTGAGATCGCGGTGGATAACGCCCTTCTGGTGCGCGTGATGGACGGCCTGGCAGATGCGGGCGATCAGTGCGAGCCGGGCGCGGAGGTCGAGGTTCTTTGCGGCGGCGTACTTGTTGAGCGGCTGGCCGTGGACGAGTTCCATGGCGAACCACGGCTGCGGACCGCGACCGGAGTCGTAAGTTCCCGCCTCGAAGACATGGGCGATGCCGGGATGCTGTAGCCGGGCGAGGAAGTGGGCCTCGTGCTCGAACCGACGCAAGATCGACTCGGTCGCCACACCGGCATTGACCACCTTGAGCGCGACTACCCGCCTCGGTGCATCCTGCTCGGCCTCAAAGACGACTCCCATGCCGCCCTCGCCGATTCGACGCAGAATCCGGAAGTGGCCGATCCGCTCGGGAAGATTCTTGAAGCTGCCAGCCCGGTCCCCATCCGCGCTAAGCAGAGTTTCCAGTGACACTCCGTGAGTCCCACTGCTTTCCATATCTAGAATCATCGCAGCGACATCGTCAGAAAAGCGCTCATCGAGTCGTTCAATGGCGTGGGCCAGCGCGGTTTGCCCAATGGCCGCGGCCGTCTGCAGTTCCGCACGTACCAGCAGTTCGGCCAGTGGGGTGCCGGGCTCAATCGTCTGGCCGATGATTGATTCGTAGTGTGCAAGTGTGATCGAAACATCTTCATCAGCCCAAGCCGGCAGATCGCGAACCCGCTGCCGTTCGAGCACATCGGTCTGCACAATCTGCAACAGCGATTCAGCGTCGTTACGAATCGACTCAGTCAGAATCATGGCCAGATCAGGGGCTGGCGGACCAGATCGCCAGGATTGGATCAGGTGTTCGCGATCAAGCATGTGAATCATTTCCGTGAAATGGCCAGATCAGTGCGTGATGCGGTCAAGAAATCGCCATGATGTCGATAGATTTGAAGTGGGTCAAGTTGGCTTGCCGGAGCCCCTGGTACGGCTCGTGAAGCAGCCAATGGCAAGGTTGTAAGTGCTCTATTCGAGGGAAGGTCAACACTCAGCACACACAGACTTAGCAAACCCTGAGCGATTGGCACATACCATTCGCCGTATGTTAGAAACGATGATGCCAGTCGAGGAACGTGGCTTTCGAGGCACAGCAACAGATGACCAAGCCAGACCGACTGGCGCTGGAGGTGTGGATATCTCGGAGTTGCCAGGACGTTTGATCGTTGTTGAGGGAACAGACGGTGCCGGCCGCTCAACTCAGATGGCCCTACTACGAGAATGGCTCGAAACAAAGGGGTTCGGCGTTGCGCACACCGCCCTCACGCGTAGCCGCCTCGTGGGCCAGGGGCTGAAGCGGGCCAAGGAAGGTCATACCCTCGGCCGACTGACGATGGATTTATTTTACGCAACCGACTTTGCTGATCGGCTTGAAAACCAGATCCTACCAGCGCTGCGAGCCGGGTTCGTCGTGCTGACTGATCGATACAGTTACTCGGCTATGGCACGATCGATTGTGCGAGGGGGCGATCGGGCGTGGATCAACAATGTCTATCGTTTTGCACCATTGCCACATGCGGTGTTCTACTTGAAGATTGATATACCGCACCTCACGCCTCGCGTCCTTGCTCGCGGCGGTTTTGACTATTGGGAGTCCGGCCTTGATCTTTTGGAAGAGAGCGACACGTTTCGTGCGTTTGTCACATATCAGAATCGACTGCTTGCGATTTTCGATGCGCTCGCTGATGAACATGCGTTTCATGTGATCGATGCCAACTGCGGTGTGCGGCCGATGTTTCGACAACTCAGCCAAGGAATACTAAAAGTTGTGTCAACGATGCAGGGAGCACATCCATGACTGCTGCACAAAGCGCAGTGACCAAAGGCAAATGGATAGAAACCCTCACCCCACAGATGGCTGCAGTTAATGCGAGCAGACATATTTTAGAAATTCGGTTGGGTGCCGTCTGTGATCTGCTGCCGCTGGCAGTTCGGGCAGTTCGAGAGGATCCGAAGGTCATCAAGCGCCTGCGAGTCGCTACTCGTCGTGCTGAGGCGGCGTTGATAGCATTGGCACCTTGCTTCAAGAAATCACGATGTGCCAAGCTTCGCAAGGATCTGCGGCACATTCGTCGAGCGGCTGGTCATGCGCGCATCTGTGATGTTCACGCTGAAGCATTTGCAGCGCACCTCAACACCTGCACTGATGCCGAGCGGCCTGCGATCGAATATGCCCTTGCCCGAACGTTCGAAGACCGCGGCATCGCACAGCAGGCGGTCAATGATGTGGCTCACCGTCACCGAGGTCCACGTCTCCGCTCAACATGCCAGAAGTTACTCAAGTCGGCCAAGAGCCGCCCGGCGCTCAAGACACTGGTCGATCTGGCAAAGGAGAGTCTGCCTGTGCTGATTGCACCTGCGTATGCTGCATCAAACGAACCTCTTCTCAAACTAGAAAATCTTCACGAGCTTCGGCGCAAGAGCAAGCGCCTGCGTTATTCACTGGAATTCTTCCGCTGCTGCTTTAGCCCGACTGTGCATCACGATCTGTATCAGCAGATTGAATTGCTTCAAGAGCGTCTGGGGCCGATTAATGATGCTGATGAACTTGCCAAACGCCTGCATGACTATGAACATTCAGTTGCGACGGATGATGCAGGAACCAAAGGTGATCTACCACAGGGGCTCGCACAACTCGCCCGCTGCTTCGAGGCCAAGCGAGACGCTGATGTGCAGTCATTCGCACCGTGGTTTGTTGAGTTTCAATTTGGACGAATGTGCCGTGACATCATGAATCAAGTTGGAACTGCAGAGCTCGAAGGCGAGAGCGATGCGGGTGATCTCCAATCAAAGCGAGCGAGCGCGTGAGCAGCTTGTCCATGCCAACGCAAAGCACGGTTAAGCGACTGGCTGCCATCGATGTCGGCACCAACAGTATTCGCTTGATCGTTGTTGAAGCATCGCCCGATGGGTCGTATCGACTGATTGATGATGAAAAAGAAGTCACACGGCTTGGCCAGGGCATGGTGCGCACTGGCCAGCTTGCGATCGAGGCGGTCGAAACTTCTGTCGAAGTGTTGGCCCGCATGAAGGAGATCGCTGACGGCTACAACGTTGAATTACTGCGTGTCATCGGCACCTGCGCTGTGCGAGAGGCGTCCAACGGTCAGGCGTTTCTGGATATGGTGCATGACCGAGCAGGGCTTGATATCCAAATCATCACACCAGAAGAAGAGGGCCGCCTCGCATTCCTCAGTGTCAAGAGTGCGTATGATCTGCGATCGCTCGACTCGATGGTGGTGGATCTTGGCGGCGGCAGTACGGAGATTGTCGTTGCGGTCAACGGCGAGATACACGACATCTACAAACTGCCACTCGGCGCGGTTCGTCTCACCGAGCAGTTTCAAGATGAGCCGAACGAATCCACACGCAGTAAGCTGATGCGGCGCTGCGTTCGAGACCAACTCAAGGCGCATATCGGCAAGGATCACATCTCGCCACAAATGCTGTTCGGTACCGGCGGGACCTTTACGACCTTGGCGAACATGTCCTTTTTCCGCAACAACATCTCCACGATTGACCAGTCCCATCCATACACAATTCGTGGCTATGAGATGAAGCGAGCGGAAGTGCAATACATGCACGACTGGCTCAGCGATATGCCGTTACGGGCACGTATGCGCATCGCGGGCTTGAATCCCGACCGAGCGGAAATCATCGTGGCTGGAGCAATCATCATCGAACGCCTCATGAAGTATGTGCGCGTTGATACGCTGCGCGTGCATGATCGTGGCATTCGCGACGGCCTGCTGCTGACGATGATCGGCGAGGTCTTCCCCCGATCTGTCGATCAGGCGGGCCCGCCTGATCGAATGCAATTTGTCCGGCATCTGGCCGTGGCATGCAAGGATGAGCGCAAACACAGCGAACAGGTTACAGCGCTGGCGATGCAGATCTATGACCAACTCATAGACCAGCTCAAAGCTGCTGAGGAGCCATGGGCCCAGCCCGCTGTTCGAGAGTTGTTTCGCGCAGGAGCACTACTACACGACATCGGTTATTCCATCAATTACACGCGGCATCACAAGCACAGTTATCACCTGATCGTTCACAGTGAAATGCCCGGCTTCACGCACCGCGAACTGGAGATCATCGCCAATGTAGCCCGCTACCACCGCAGGTCAGAACCGAAGCTGCGCCATCCCGGATTCGAGAAACTTTCGTCGGAAGATCGTGCGATTGTTCAGCGGCTTGCAGCAATATTGCGCATTGCCGATGGACTTGATCGTGCGCATTCGCAGTTTGTCGAACAGGTTACGGTCGAACTGCGCGACGGCACAGCGTGGTTCTTTGTTCACGCGGCTGCGGATCCTGTCGTTGACATCTGGGGTGCGGCGCGCAAGTCGCAGATGTTTCATAAGGTCTTTGAACTTGATCCACGGTTCGAATGGGCTAGAAAGCCCGGAGAACCCACAACCTCACCTGAAAGCCAGTCATGAATGCATTTCAACAATATGCAGATCTCGATGACCTTCCCGGCAAGCTCTTCATTGTGGAAGGTATTGACGGGTCCGGGAAGAGTACCCAGCTTGATCTCCTGGAAAAGTGGCTGAACTCCATGGGCTATTGCGTGTACTTCAGCGCATGGAACTCCTCGCCGCTCGTCCATGAGACTACGCGGGTGGCCAAGGCCAACCGGCTGTTGAGTCCGATGAGCTTCAGCATGATCCATGCTGCGGATTTTGCCGACCGGCTAGAGCGTGCCATTGTCCCGCCGCTCCGTGCGGGGGCCGTGGTGCTGGCTGACCGATATATTTACACCGCCTTTGCACGCGATGTCGCGCGGGGTGTGGATGGCGATTACGTCCGTCGTAACTACAGCTTTGCACCCAAGCCGACTGGCGCGTTTTATTTTCGTGTGCCGCTCAAAGAGGCGCTCGGTCGCATCCTTGCTGGGCGACCTGAGTTGAAGTACTACGAAGCTGGCATGGACCTCAATCTCAGCGAAGATCCATACAAGAGCTTCGAGCTGTTTCAGGCGCGCATCCTGAAGCAGTATGAGCAGATGATCGATGAGTTCGACCTGTGGGTCATTGATGCAACGCTTCCCATCGCTGAGCAGCAGTCTCAGATGCGTAACCTCGTACGGCCGCACCTCGAGGGTGTGCTGCAATCGCCGCGTATGCCGCTTGAGGAGGTGTACCGGGAGGAGGGATTGACTGGTCGCTACATCGGCGAACTGACCGGCGAGTGGCGGCACAAGTGAACAGATGCTCCTGATACCCTTCGTGACGACCGCTCTAGAGAAGCCAACCCCCGTGTAACCCGTACCCGGTACTCGTCGAAAGGCAGGGTTCGCCAACGATTCGCCTACCTTCGTCGCGGCTGCATAGATTGGCAACAGCGTTGCTGTCGCAACGAAGCACGACCTGCAACTGACCGACGATCACTTTGACAAGGCCGTCGAAGCGCTGCAAAAAGCGGTGCAGCAACCCGCCGTTTCGCAATGCACCGACGCGCAGCGTGTCGTAACCTTGAATGGCGAATCAAAGAAAAACGGCGTTTCTGGTACTGCAAGCAACGATGTGCAAAACGACGCAAACCCCTGTGATACAGGGGTTTGCGGCCGAATGGGCGTTACTGGACTCGAACCAGTGACCCCTGCTGTGTAAAAGCAGTGCTCTAGCCAACTGAGCTAAACGCCCGTGACTGGCAATAGTAGCGTCTTGTGCAACGGACGGGAGGTGGCAAGACAGCACTCTTTGCTGAAGGTCAAGTGATTAATCGGGTACTGGTACAGTTTGAATCCGGTGGCCCAGGCGTCCCGCGTGAGGAACGTATCAACAGGCCAGAGGCCTGTTCCACTTTCAAACTGTACCTGTACGAGTAATCGCCATCGAGTGGCCAAAAACGGCGATTTCTGATATCTTGCTGACGATGGAAACGACACTCATCATTCTTAAGCCCGATGCCGTTCAACGAGGCCTCATGGGCCGTGTTCTCAGTCGCTTTGAAGAAAAGGGGCTTCAGGTCGTTGGTGCGAAGCTGATGCTCATCAGGCCGGAGCTTGCTGCAAAGCACTACGCCGACCATCAGGGCAAGCCGTTTTATGATGGATTGGTGAAGTTTATGACCAGTTCACCCGTGATGGTACTGGCTCTACGCGGTGTCGGCGCAATCGCGGTGGCGCGAAAAATGATGGGCGCGACGTTCGGTTCCAAGGCCGAGGCAGGGACGATTCGCGGAGATTTTGGCGTATCGAACAGTTTCAATCTGATCCACGGTTCTGACAGTCCGGAAGCGGCGGAGAAAGAATTAGGCCTGTTCTTCAGCGATGGTGAGCTCTTGAGCTATGACCGGGTCATCGACTCATGGGTATATGACCTCTCCGGCGGAGACCCGGAATAAGCGGGAAAAACCCATTTCTGGTGGCCGAGACGCGAGAAAGACGATGCTGAGGCAGGTTACGGGTCGTATTGCCTATGGCGGCAATGGCGGCCATGTTGTATGACATAGTGGTCATAGAATGCTCGTCAATCCAGAAAAATCTTCCCTGATCGATGGAATAGACCCCTTGTAGGTTTGGTCAAAATAGTTTAGAATATTTCTAAAAGGTGAACAAGCCGAGCCGCAAGCCCGTATAAAAACGTGAGCTACGCAGGCGTTTGACGACTTTGTGATTCGTGACACGAAGTCTCAGTGAACGCAATAACCAAGATAGGACATTTGAGTTTTTTTCACCACTGGTCTTTCCAGAGGATACGTCATGATTCAGACAATGATCGGCGACAATTCACCCCTTGACCGGCTGCGACAGCGCCAAGGTGTGCGAGCGCGCGAAGATGCCGCGGTTGCCACAGGTACCTCGAGACGTCGCCCGGGGCTTTCTTCGGAGGAGGAGCGAACGCTTCGGCAGATCCTCTCCGATCCTATGGATTACATTGATTCCGACGCCTTCCGTGAGAAGGGTGCTGAGGCCAAAATTTACGATGAGGCACCGGATGTCGCAAAGCCCGATGTGTCGTGGTATCGCCCGTTGATGGACGAGCCGGCAAGCCGACACCAGTCGACCAAAAAGCCCGGTACCTTGCTGCTCACCGCAGCTGAGGAACGCATCCTTTTCTTGCAGTACAACTACGCCCGGTTCCGTGTGTCGGAACTGCAGAAGGAAGTCGGCTTGGATGAGCCGACTGAGGAACAAGCCCGTGAGATGCTCCATTGGTACCGCATCGCACAGGCCTATCGCGAGCAGATCGCTGAGACCAACCTTGCGCTGGTGCTGGCCATGGCCAAGCGCACCCGCATGAGCGAGGTGGACTTTGCGGACCTCGTCTCCGAAGGCAATATGGCGTTGCTGCGCTCAGTGGATAAGTTCGACTGCGGTCGCGGCTTCAAGTTCTCGACGTATGCCTGCCGTGCCATTCTCAAGGCGTTCAGTCGTCAGGGCATGAAGCTGAGCAAGTATCGCCAGCGTTTCCCCACGGATTTTGATCCTGCGCTGGAGAAGTCCAACCATCTCGAAACGCTCCGCCGAACGCACGAAGAAGAGTGCGCGGAAGAGGTCAAGCACATTGTGCAGCACAACGATGCGGAGTTGACCGAAGTGGAGCAGACGGTGATTCATCACCGCTTTGGGTTGGATTCCAGCAACGACACA
>PWVT01000131.1 GCA_003562195.1 Phycisphaeraceae bacterium
GGGAACAACCGATGCCTTTCTTTCAATATTATATAAACAAGCTAACAGGCGAGAATGACTTGATTGTAGACCCGTTCTTAGGCGCGGGGGGCACCTGTCTAGTGGCGAAGAACCTCAAACGACGTTCCATCGGGATAGAGATCGAAGAAAAACATGCAGAAACCGCCGCTTGGCGATGCTCACATTACCAGTACCCTATCAAAAGAAGGACGTTTCCCCGCTTTTTCACTCTTTAAGAGAGAGCCAACAGTGAGGAGGGTAGAGAATGCTAACAAAGGTTGAGATTCAGAACTTCCAGAGCCACAAAACCACTGAGATGGAGTTTTTCCCCGGCACCAACGTCATCATCGGTAAATCAGACGCCGGGAAGTCCGCTGTCTTCCGCGCCATTAACTGGGTGATAAGTAACCGCCCGCTGGGGGATTCTTTCCGGTCCGAATGGGGAGGGGATACCCGAGTTGTCCTTCATACTTCAGAAGGAGATGTAATTTCAAGAACCCGCTCCGCCACCAAGAATGAATACAGTATAAACGGTATGGCGTTGAAGGCGTTTGGTTCAGAGGTCCCGGAAGATGTTTCAGCAATCTTGAAAATGGACACCGCCAATATCCAGGCCCAGATGGATGTTCCTTTCTTGCTGGCCGCATCGCCCGGGGAAGCAGCACGTATGCTGAATAGAGCGGCATCCCTTGACGACATTGACCATACCATCTCCGGCTTGCGCAAAACCCATGCCTCAACCAAATCTGAAATCCAGCGCGGGGAAGCCTTGCTGGAAAGCTTGGAAGAACAGTTGCAAGAATATAAGAACCTGCCTGAGATAGAAACCAAAATCGCCCAAGCAGAAACCTTGGAGGAGGACCGTGCTGCGCTCACTGCGAAAACCCAAACTTTGAAACACTCCGCCCAACGTGCCAAGGAGATAGAAGAGGAGCTTGCCCGGACAGCTTACGTTGACGAGTTAATGGTCAAATGTCAAAAGGCAGAAACCCTTCACACCAGCCACCTAAAAACATCCCAAGAGTATGCGCTGCTGCGGGTTCTGGTATCGGGAGTGAAACGAAAACTGGCGCACCTGGATGCAACGGAAGGAATGGAAAAAGCTCTCCGGGTGCTGGAACCGGCCGAAGAATGCCTCACCAATGTAAAGGAACTGCAAAAACATCTGGCAGAGATGAAAGCATTGGCCCGAAAGGCGAGCTCTGCGTACGCTTCCCTGAAAGCGGCGGAGAAACGACTGGGAACATTGGAAAAGGAGTATCATCGAATTTCCCCAGAAACCTGTCCGCTATGCGGCAATAAAATGAAGGGGGGGCTGTGAAATGAAAAGAACAGCCCGAAAACACCCGGGAAGAAAGGCAGACGCTGTTTTGGTTTCGGACCTACACCTGACAGAAACAACTCCCGTCGCCCGGACCGATGACTACATTGCCGCACAAGCGAACAAACTGAGGTTCCTGCAATCATTGAGCGCGGCGAATAATAATTGCCCAGTCCTTTGCGCTGGGGACGTATTCGACCACTGGAAGGCAAGTCCGTGGTTGTGCGGGTTCGCTCTTCACCATATCCCCCACCCCTTCATTTGTATCCCAGGCCAGCACGATCTTCCTATGCACTCCCTGGAGCACTTTGACCGGTCAGCCCTGGCCTTGCTGGACAAGGTTTATGAGAATGAAGAGGACCCGAGCTTTTTCGTTCTACGTGACAGGGGATTCTTTCTCCCCCACGACCAACTTATGTTCCCCCGGGGGACCTTGCCCAGTTTGTTTATTGTGGGGCGGCCCTTCGGAACACTGGACGAGTTCGATCCGAAGGAACAAACAGAAGAATTCCAACGCGCTGACCGGAAGATCCTCATGCTCCATGAACTGACTTGGAAAGGGAAAAAGCCGTCATGGAGTCCGGGAAGTCTGACCGACTTGGAACTGCTGGACCGGTTTGGGGATTATTTCGATGTAATCATAACCGGGGACAACCACGGGGCCTTCGTTTCAGAGAAAAACGGAACAATATTGGTTAACCCAGGAAGCATGATGAGAATGTCAGCAGACCAAGCAGATTATACCCCCCATGCTTATCTCTACTACGCCGATACCAACGAAGTCGACAAGGCTCCATTCCCGATTGAAAAAGGAGTTGTAAGCCGGGACCATATAGAAGAAAAGGAAAGCCGGGATGAGCGGATTGCTGCATATATTGAAAGGATGAGTAAAGACTGGGAGCTGGGCTTGTCCTTCCGCCGCAATCTGGAGATGTTCTTTGCTGAAAACAAGACCACAAAGAAGGTGAGGGAGCTGATATGGCAACATCTGGAAGCGGAGATGTAGGACGCAGATTGCTTGAACTGAAGAAGCAACTGGAGGAAGAAAAACAACAGCGGTCCGAAATGCAAGGAGAGTTAAAATCGCTGATGTCCCGGTTGGAGGATGAGTTCGGGGCGAAGTCCCTGGAAGAGGCAGAAGCCCAGATCAAAGAAAAGGAAGCGGCGCTGGCGACGATGGAAGTAGACCTGTCCCGGCAGGTAGAGGAAATCGAACAGTTGATGGAAGGCGATGGCGATGACTGAGTTAAAAGAACTGCGCAACGCTCTGGAGCGGAAGAAAGGACAAAGGGATCAAATCCAGCGGACCATGACCGGA
>PWVT01000159.1 GCA_003562195.1 Phycisphaeraceae bacterium
CGGATTCACTTGCATTACTGACCTCCTGCGTAGCGATCCGCCGCGGGCAATCGCCGCCGATAAGTCTCTCTGCTGTGTTCGTGCATCATCATCTGCGTGATGCGGCCGATGAAGACCTCACCCATGTGCGGGGTATCTGCGAGTTGTTCCATGTGCCGTTGCACGTTGAGCATGTGTATCCGGCGAATCAGCCGGGTAACATCGCAGCCAATGCGAGAGCACAGCGTTACGATGCCATGTTGAATGTGGCACGTCGCGTGAACGCGGATTATGTAGCGGTTGCGCATCATGGGGACGATCAACTCGAAACGATGGTCATGATGCTCTGTCGTGGAGCGGGGCTGGATGGGCTTTCGGCCATGCCGTGGCGTCGTTCAATCGCGCCGGGCCAGAGGGTGCAGTTGATTCGTCCGCTCCTGGATGCGCGCAAGGTCGATTGCCAATCATTATGTGATGTCGCGGGACTGTCATGGCGCGAGGATGCGAGCAACGTGGATCGTTCCCGCTCACGTGCGCGCTTGCGAGCGGAGGTGCTGCCAGTGCTCGAATCTCTCTGGCCCGACGCAGCCCGACGTGCTGCGGCGACCGCGGATGCGCTGCATTTGGCCAATTCAATGCTTCAAGAGCGTGTGGAACATGTGTTCGGTCACGGGGAACAACGGCAATGGCCACGCGATGCGTTGCGTACCCAGCCGATCGCGCTGATTGCAGCGGGCCTTCTCCGCACAGTGGCTGCTTTGGTCAATGATTGCAATGACACGACGCAGCGGCATTTGCTCGCGGTCGCGGAGGCCGTGCGCGATGATGAACGGCGGCCACGAAGCTTCGATCTTGGAGGCAATGTACGCGCTTGGGTGATGGCATCTGAGTTGCGTGTTGAACTGATATGACAGTGCACGTGCCTTGCCCGACGACTATGCGGCTATAGTGCGGGCATGTCCGCTGCTGCTCGCCCCGCTGTTGTGCTCCTCTCCGGCGGCTTGGATTCCGCCACGACACTGGCCCAAGCTCGCGATGACGGGTACTCGTGTTATGCGCTGAGCTTCGATTACGGTCAGCGGCACAAATTCGAACTGCAGGCCGCCGCTGCGGTGGCCGACCATCTTGGCGCGGTAGAACATCGTGTGGCGACGATCGATCTTCGAGCATTCGGCGGCTCGGCGTTGACCGGGGACATTGATGTACCCAAACAGAACGAAGGTGCAGCGGGTGAAACATCGCAGCTTGAACGCCCTGCATCACACAGTGATATTCCCGTGACGTACGTACCAGCGCGCAACACGATCTTTCTCTCCTTCGCGCTGGGTTTTGCCGAAGTGCTCGATGCAACGGATATCTTCATTGGCGTCAACGCAGTGGATTACTCTGGGTATCCGGATTGCCGCCCGGCGTTCGTTGGGGCGTTTGAGAAGATGGCCAATCTGGCGACGAGAATCGGCGTGGAGCACGCAGCCAACAATCAACCCGCCATTCGCATCCACGCGCCATTGATTCACATGACCAAGGCAGAGATTATCCAGCGCGGACTTGCGTTGGGTGTGAACTTCGGCCTGACGCATAGTTGCTACGACCCTGACCCGTCAGGCCGCCCGTGTAACCGCTGCGATTCATGCACGCTGCGTGCAGCGGGCTTTCACCAGGCCGGGCTGGACGATCCCGCCATGGCGAGCGTGTAAGCAGCACCATGCTGCGGCTGTTCAATGCTGCGGCTGTTCAATCTATGCGGGCGGGGTAAGCGATGCGTTATGGCGGGTTGAGGCAAGGGCTGTGCAGCCGAATTGCATTGGTCGAGAAATTTTGTGCTGATGCTGCGGCTGGGCTTTGCCGACGCTTGACGATGTTGTTCACCCGAACACGAGGAGAGATCATGTCGTCAATCAAGCTGTCCATCGTTGCCCTGTCTACCGCTGCGTTGTTTGTCATGAGCGGCTGCGGGTACAAGCGCGGAAGTGAAGTGACATTCCATGCCAGCGGGTTGCCGCATCACGAGCATCCGTACCAGGACTGGTGGACGTATCAATTTGTATATCACCCACATGCGCAGGTGTATTTCGAACCATACTCTCGGACGTTCTTTTGGAACGAGGACGGTCACTGGGTGGAGGGTAAGACGCTGCCGACATACATCACGATCGATCCCGATCATGCCAAGGTCGTGTACCTGAAATCATCCGAGCCGCACGCCCAACATATCACGGTTGTTGCCCAGGCAGGGCCGGCATACGGCCGACATGACCCATCACCGTGGCCGAATGGCGATGCTGAATTCGCCATTACACAGGCGCCGATCGACTGAAGCCACTCATGGCTCGTTTCGCGCGAGCTGCATCGCCCACGACGGTACGCTGATGCGCCGTTCGTCGATGTCCGCGTGCGTCATGCCGAGCATGCCCCGTCGGACATTGGTCATGCGATCCCATGGCAGACTGATTCTCCGCGCGCCGAACCAGCGGAAGACGATGAACGGGTGAACGTGCAGGTACTGTGAGTCAGCGGTGACGCGCAGACAATGATTGAACCGCGATACCCAGCCGAACGCAACGCTTTGCCATGTGCGCGAAACCGCATCGCTTTCGATCGGCCGCGATGGGTAGCGTCGCTGCATCGGCCGCCACATGAGCATGGTGCAG
>PWVT01000130.1 GCA_003562195.1 Phycisphaeraceae bacterium
CGGGTTTCCCCATTCGGAAATCCCAGGATCATAGCTTGGTTGCCAGCTCCTCTGGGCATATCGCAGGCTCCAACGTCCTTCATCGCCTCTCAACGCCAAGACATCCACCGTGCGCCCTTATTGACTTGATCTTGCCGACCCGATCCCGACTCTGGCCATCGTTCAACCAGAATCAACACCGAACCGGCTCGCTCATGCCGGGCCTTTGCGGAACCCAGCAATTCAATTGCAATTCACCCCTTTATCCACATTCAATCAACGTGGAATCCAGATGCGAATCACAATAAAACAGTCACTCAGACGTACGATCTCTCGATCTTGTTCTGCTTGCCTGCACTCCGTCACGGAAAGACGAAAGGACGGCGTGCAAGCGATACTGCTTTCATGACTTGTCAAAGAACTGGACGTTTCGAGCATGCTCCAAATGTCCGATTTCACCCCCACAAGCCGCGATTTGACTCGTGACTGGGGGAATGACTGCGGTTCTCACAGTGATTTGCACTGCGAAAAGCGTAGCCAAGTAGATTAGGCAATCTCCCAACTTCTGTCAACTCGATCGAAACCCTCTTCGCAGCTTTTTCATCAAAAACATGCGCAGCAACGATCGTGATGCCAGCTATCCCGCATCTGCCCAGCGCGCCTCATCCTGCAAACGCTGGCGATCCGGGTTGCCGATGTCGCGCCGAGGATGACGAATCTCCATTACATCACCATTGTGCATGTTCTGAAGCACCACTCGCGCAGCACGACCTTCCTGACCGGGCAACGTCCCTCCGCCGTCGCGGCCAGACGTGTCCATGTCTTCGATGATGTCCAGCACGAACCATTCCGTGCCGAAATCGATATCGCGGCCACTTTCCTGGCGACGTGTACCAATACGCTGGCCGGGCTCGACGTTGAACTGCTCGCGCCACCAGCGACCATCATGGAAGCGATACACCTCGACCGTCGCGCGACCGGTGCCCTGCCGGCTGGTTACGCCGCGTTCCTGACCCGGCGCATAGGCCCGCGTGACAAACGGGTGCAGCGGTGCCCGCGCCTGAATCGGCTCGGACCACTCACTGGCCGGAGATGAAAAGACGATCGAATCGGCCATGTGCTGCTGCTCATCGACAAGATTCAGTCGACGGGCGAAGTATGGGTTGTAGATATCCACAGTCACGCGGTAGCGGTAGGTGCGCCCCGGCTGGACATCCATGTCGTGGCCCCAGACGACAAACATACCGCCACCGAATTCGGTGTCATCCAACTCGGTTTCAATCACTTCATCTTCCGGCAGGCGCTGACGAACTTCTTCGATCTGACGATCGAGCGTTTCGATTCGCCGGGTCATATTCCTCCGCGCTGCTTCGTTTCGCTGATCTTCACGGCGGGCGCGATCTTGATCAGCGGTACCGTCACGTGCCCCGAATCCAGGACCGGTCGATCCACCAGGTGGCGGAGGCGGCGCGCTGCCCGGCCGATCGCGTTCGGTCCCGGGCCGACTTCCATCAAGCGGCCCGCCAAGTTGCTCAAGGCGTTCAGCCACGCGGGCGCGCTCTCGCTCAAGTTCGATCAGACGAATGCGATTGCGTCGAACCTCATCATCTTCATCACCAGCCACATCCTCAAAGTCTGCATCGGCCGCAAGCGGGTCGGGCGGGAGAAAGGCCCCGCTGCGCGTCGGGAAGAAACTCGGCTGCCCAACCATGCGCTGGACGCTGGCATCACGAGCGGTGCGCACGATTGCATCACGCCGCATGGCATCTACATCTTCAAGGTCAGGCCGGAAAGAGTATTGTCCGGGCAGCGGCTCAAGCATCGTGAGGTTTCGCCACTGGCCATCGACATACTCTTCGCGCTCAATGCGGATATCCAGCACTGTCGCCCGCCCACCGTGCCAACTTGTCGGAATCGGCGCTTCCCCGTTCGGTCCTTCCTCGCGAAAACTCTCAAGGATCGTATCAAGATCAATCGCACTCGCCGGCGTGATCCACGTGATGTCATACGGCGCGGAGCCCACTTGACTTCGAATCTGTTCAAACTCATCAACCACGCCATCTTCCAGGGTGTCGAAATACTGCTGAGCGACGGTCATCGTCGGCTGGGGAACTTCCGGAACAACAAATGGCTCACCCATGCGCGGACGCTCGCCCGGCGTGAGGGGGATATGCACGTGAACATTGCGTAATTGTGATTGTGGCGAGATACCTGAAGCCATTGCTTGCTGAACACGTGGCAACACCGGCTCGGGCTCACGGGTATCGATGGGCGGCTCTGCTTCCGGGCTGAGCAGGCGATTCAAGCGCGTTGCCTCGTCTTCCAGACGTCGATCAACATCACCCGGCCCAACGGTGCCATGCCCGGACACTGTTACGGTGTTGGAATCACCGATAAACTGCATGGCCACGAAAACGATCAAGGCGAGGGTCGCAATGCCGAGAGCGAAATACTCTGCATTCTGTTCCCAGACTGTGATTCCCTTGATTTTGTTCATTGTGTTACGTTCCGAAGTTAAGAGCTTCTGAGCAAGACAGGCAGAGCCGTGTCAAAAATTTATATCATCGCCGCCACCACCACTCGTACCGCTGGCAATACCGAGCGCCGATTTGACGCTCTCGGGCATGAACTCTGATGTCCATTCGCGGAACCAAACCGTTTCCAGCCGCATTGAGAGCAGCGACACCGGGGACGAGCCATAGAAGTATCCGCTTGCGGCAGCCAGGTATGGATCCGCCGGCCGGGTTCGCATCGAGATCACTGTCATGAAGTTGTATCGTGCCAGCGCATCGAGCACTTCAGGGATGCGGTTCGTGTCAACAATCACGTCCAAATCGACATAGCGAACGTCATAGAGTGGGTTGGTGGTGCGGCCGGTGAAACTGACGCTGAAATCCAGCGGCGCTTCAGCGCTGGGGTTTGGCGCCCCGCCACGGACACCACCAGCACCGCCGCCGCCACCCATCGCGGTCCCGCGTGCTGCACCAGGCCCATCATCACTTCGGGCTGGCGACGCGCTCACGCCGAGGCTGAGTACACGCTTGACGGGCGCATCAATCACGGACGGTGAATTTTCATTCGCCGATGCCAATGCACGCAGAACATCCGTGTGAATCCAATATCGCCATTGCCATTCAAACATGCGCGCGAGCGAAGGAAGCGTGCCCTCTTGCCATGCAGGCAATTGCAGCACATCAGTGGATGCATACATCGAGATTCGCTCGGCTGCTTCCTCGTATCGCAGCAACCGCAATCCGCTCAGCACGTCACGAAGTTCACGTCGCTCCTCTTCTGTCAGAGGGTCGTCGGCATCCTTCGAGAGCGTCTGTGTACGAAACTGCACTTCACGCCGCTCAATATCATCGCGCAACGATTCAAGGTCAGGCGGGGTGCCGGCATTGATCTCGTCAAACAACTCTTCGTATGCCTCACGGGCGGCTTCATAGAATCGCCACGGCAAGACTTCCTCGCGGCCGCGAGGCGGGGCAGGGAAAATCGGCTCATTGGCCATGATGATCCCTCGTCCCTTGCGGTTGTGCTCCAGCGCTGCGGCATGAACCAACTCAGCGTCTTCCTGGGCGATACGCACGGCGGAACGAAAGTTTTGCAGGAACCGCTCATTGACAAGCGCCGGTTGCGATTCTCCGGTGGCTGCGCCGCCGGGCGGGGACACCTGTGTCTGCTCCAGTCTTGCCAATTCGTTGAGCTTGCGCGCTCGACGATCGACTTCGTCAGCCACATCATCGTTCATCCCGCTGGCGATCAGCGGCAACGTGATCAATGCTGCGATCATCAACACCGCAAAGACAACAATGAACACGTTGGACTTGACCCATTCAAGGACGAGATTCATTGTCCGTAATCCTCCTCGTAGCCAAAGTTGTCATTGGCTTGACCGTCGGTCTGTCCGTTATCTTCCAGATCGCCTGGGGTGAGCGGTCGTTCCAGAATTTCAATTTCAAATGTTATGGGAAAACGGTAATACCGAGCGCCTTCACGGAACACACTGGGCAAGGCAGGAATCGGTGCAAGTTCATCAAGGTCGCCATGCGCCCGCTGCTGGCGTTCGGGTAGACCGTCAGTTGCCGGTTGCCGCGGGGGTAACTGTGGTGTAGAACCGGTATCGCCAGTCCCTGTCCCGCCACCACCAAACGTCGGTCCGCCGACGTGCTCTGTCGGCTCATCACTTCCTTCATACACACGCGACCCCACTCCACCGGATCGGCCGCCACTGGTTGTTATGCCGCCGCGAGCGCCACTTCGGCCGCCGGCAGTGCCTTGTTGTGGCGGGCGTGTCGGAGAACTGGCACCGGTTCCACGATCAGCTTGCTGTGTGCTGTACCCACGCGTTTCACCGTCCTCACCAGCAACGAATTGCTGGCGTTGCGTCGGGTTGATACTGACTGAATCAGCGATGATTCGATACGGAATGCCCACCCGCTCTGCGTTTTGCCGCAGCCAATTGGCAATCGTGCTGTTGAGGAACTCATCAGGGCGGTCGTGGCTGAGCTGCACCTGCATCGTGACCGAGATCCGACGACTCGGCGAGTCGTACCGATACTGGCCATCCAACTCTCGAAGTTCGACGAGCCGTCGTTGATCGGCTGGGATGCTGAGAATCTGATCCAGATCACCACTGAACAGTTCCGACTGCGGCTCCGTTGACGCAAGTGCCTGAGCAGCATCTTCAAGCAGGTATGGCCAGATGTTGCGGAAGTCGGTCAGACGTCGCACATTCTCGGCGGTATAGCCGACATCACTGCCCGATTGCAACGTCTCATACTCCTGCTGCAATGCCTGACCGCGCTGCAGGACGGTGCGAACGATGTCCGGTTCGCCACCGGGGTTGAGTCGCCCCTTGTCGGTCAAGGGGGTGTACAGCGTCGCTGCTGCACCGACGATTGCGATCGCCGCAGCAGCACCGAACCACTTCGTTTTCGAGTGCCACATCTGCTCGCGCAGAATCTTGACCGGCATCACGTTGGCATTGATTTCCCCCAAGCCAAGGCCTTGAAGCGCTGCACCATAGGCGGTGGCCATATTCACGGTTGACTCAGCAAAGGATGCTGCTTCACGTCCAGTGACTTGAACCTGTTTAAACTCATCCAGCCGCAGCACATTAATTTGAAGCTGCTGTCCGAGGAACTTTCGCAGGCCGGGAATCTTGAACGTCGATCCCAGGCCAACCATCATGCTCAACTCGTTGTGGTGCAGTGACTGGTAATAGCCGATCGATCGCTGAAGGTCTTGCAGCAGATCGCTGAACACCGGCCGCATGGCCTGCATGATCTGCTTGGCATATTTGCTCGAAGCCGCCTCCAGCTTGAGCTTCTCAGCTTTGGAATAACTGATCTTGAACGCGCTGGCAATGGCCTCGGTAAAGTGCGTGCCGCCGAGCGGGAACGTGCGAATCCACACGCGGCCTTCTTCAGCGATGACAACATCCGTGGCCTGCGTGCCGATGTCGAGATAGATCACCGGGCCTTTGTTCTTCTTCAGATCGTTGTCATACGCCATCGCGTTGTAGACCGCAACGGGGCTGAGCGTCAGCGCCTCGGGACTCATGCCCACATCGGAGTACAAGCCAAGCATCTGTTGTACGCGCTCACGGGTGATGGCAAAGATGCCGACTTCGATCTCCGGCGAGTCTTCCATCGTGAACGTTTGATAGTCCCACTCAACTTCCTCAATGGGGAAGGGAATCTGCTGCACCGCCTCGAACTTGACGATGTCGGGAACTTTCTTCGGTTCAACCGGAGGTAATTTGGCGAATCGCGCAAACGCAGCATGGCCGGGAACGGACATGACCAGATGCTCGTTTTCCAGATCCTTCTCCGAAATGAATTGACCGAGACTCAGCCGGACGACTTCGTCTTTGTCCAGATCGGGTGTGGTGAGCACCTTTTTGTGTGGGATGACCGTGAAGTCTGAAATAGCGACTTTGTCGCCGGCTCGTTCCAAACGGATCGCCTTGATCGCGTATGCGCCGATCTCGATGCCCCAGGCAGCGGAGTGACCAGCCATCGTTGAATCTCCTATCTGTTCTTCGGGCTGTTACGGATGACAGACCGTTGTCCTTCCCCCGCCACATTCGACGAATCGTGGATCATACACAATCCGCTCACCCGTGTTTCGGTCTATTGTGCGAACCTTCGCACGTCTTGTCATATGCATTACGCACTGGGCACCCCGTTTGTTGCGTTCAAAACCGGCCCTTCGCAACCACGGACTATGATTCGCATGAGGCCCCATGATTGTCGTCGTCGATACCTACAACGTACTTCATGTCGTCGGTGTGCTCCCACCGGAGCTTGCCGGAATTGATGTGAGCGGCCTGGCGCAGTTGATCGAGGCCAGCCGCTATAGCGAGCACCGTGTGGAGTTGATCTGTGATGGCTCGCCTCACCTCGCGAATCAGACCACCGGACACCGGTTAATCACCCCTCGATATGCCGGAACCGGCCGAGAAGCGGATGATCTCATAGCTGCACTGGTCGCTGAATCGTCCGCTCCAAAGCGACTTCTGGTGGTCTCAAGCGACCAATGGGTGCTTCGTCAAGCCCGCAAACGCCGTTGCCGAACACTGACCTCAGAGCTATTTCTTGAGCATCTGGTACATGATGCAACCAGCACAAACCCGCAGACCAATGCCCGAAAACCAGACACCTTGCCCTCGGCTGAGGTGGCGCGATGGATGGATGAATTCTCTATCACCGACGAGGAAGCATCGAAGCCGACCCGTTCAAAACGCGAACAAGAAGAGCCGGGCCCTACAGATTTGCCCCTGATGCCTTCTAAAGACCGATCAAAATCAGCCCCGCAGAAGCCGGACCGCGAGCACGGCCCGCTGCCACGTGATGTGATTGAGCAGGCAGAACGAATCTGGGCAGAAGAGGGTCGACGATCGTGACGTATCATCCATTCATGATTCAGCTTCTGCGATGCAGCGTCTCAGTTCCTGTCTGGTGTGTACTGATGCTGAACTGCGGTTGCGAGCGCACTGCGGATCAACCGCAAGCAGAGTCGCCGCCGGCGGTTCTCGCCCCCTCACCATGGCGCGAGAGCGGCGATTCGTGGCAGATTGCGCTGAAACGTGATCTGGACCAGCCAGAACTGGCCGACGCCATCGCCCAAGCCCAAGCCACAATGGATGAAGCCCGCGAGCAATGGCTCGTCACATCCTCTGCCGACCGAACAAACTGGGCGGTGCAATGGGCTGCTCCGGCGGTGACAGAAACCGGCGCGGAGACAACCGAACACGTGTGGGTCCAACCGCTTCACTGGTCGCCGTTTCGTGTTGAAGGCGTATTGCTCAGCGAACCGCTCACTGAACTTGTGGCTGGAAAAAGCCGAGGTGAACTGGTGGGGTTTTCCAGTGAAGAGGTGACTGACTGGGTGCACTTCGTAACTGGCGATCGCGAAGGCGAACGCCACGGCGGCTTTACCATCGACGCCCTGCAGAAACGCTTCGGCTCACCGTAGGCAAATAAAGACCCTGCTCCGGGGAGGCAAACCGAAGCAGGGCGAGTCGGGTCGTACAACTGGTACCCGCCAAAGATTGTCAAATTGCTTTGCCGTGGAGGCAACCGGATACGGCTCAATATGCGTGAGTTGGTATCGATTATTCCGTCTGTTGTAGCTGGACACACGCCTTGGCCGCATTGACATACAATCGCCAGCATGATGCGCGACAACGGCACCGGGCAACATATCGCCATTTACGCTGGCTCCTTTGATCCAATCACCTTGGGCCATCTTGATGTCCTTCGCCGCGCCCGCCGCTTGTTTGACGGGCTGATTCTCGGGATCGGCCACAATCCAGACAAGCCGGCCATGTTTGATTTCGATGAGCGTGTGGAGATTGCATCGTCACTCGTTGAGGACATGCTCGAAGCTGAGCCGGCACCCGAAGGCGGCGCACCGGTGCGCGTTGAACGCTATTCAGGTCTGACTGTTGATTTCGCCCGCGAGAACCATGCATGCGCTCTGATCCGCGGTATCCGCAACATTACAGACCTGGCCACCGAATGCCAGATCGCCATTGCCAATCGCCAGGTCGCTGACATCGAGACCGTATTCATCGTGACCGGCGAAACCTACGCCTTCACAAGTTCGAGTCTGATCCGGCAAATCGCTGGTCTCGGCGGCGACCTGGACCGGCTTGCCAACATCATCCCTCCGATCGTCATTGAGCGATTGCGCGAGAAAGACTGGCGAATCTCTAATCCCGAGTGATTGCTGCCCGGCACGATGTGCTTCGCACTCGTCTCAAGCGAATCGAGGGCCATGCTACACTGGCCTGAGTGACCACTTCATACCGAATCATCTCCATTGGCGCCCTTGCCTCGCATCCGCTGTGGGACGAACCCGAGGATGAGCGCACCGGCCACGCCACCACGACGCTCATCTCCACCGGCGACAATCATGTGCTCGTTGACCCTTCACTGCCCGCCCAGGTTCTGTTGCATCGAATGGGCGAGCGCACACCGGTTAAGCCGGAAGCCGTGACGCATGTGTTTCTCACCAGCTTCGAGCCGGAGCGGCGCCGCGCCTTGTCTGCATTTGCTGAAGCCCGTTGGTACATGCACGAACCGGAAATCGAAGCGGCTCGCCCCGCCCTGCAGCAGCGGCTGGAAGAGTCTGAAGACATCGGCGATGAAAAACTCAGCACCTTCTTTCGCGAACAGATGACCCTGCTCAATCGCATCGAGGCGGCACCGGACGCACCCATGCCCGGCATCGATCTGTTCCCACTGCCGGGCATCACTCCCGGGAGTTGCGGCCTGCTCCTGCCGCTTCCCGGTCAAACCGTGCTGATCTGCGGCGATGCGGTCGCCACCAGCGAACACCTCGAACAAGGCAAGGTGCTACCAAGCTGCGTCGATGTGGAGCAGGCAAGCGAATCGTTCCGCGAAGCAGTGGAAATCGCTGACGTACTCATTCCCGGCCGGGACAACATCATGTTCAACCCGCTGCGGAAAATGATGTAAGCCATCGTGGCATCAGCGCGGCAGTTGCTGCACTTCAGCGGACTGATCCTCGCGAAACTTCGCATACCGGGCCTTCACCGCATCGTCGTTCAGTGCGAGCATGCTCACAGCAAACAGTGCAGCATTGATCGCGCCAGCCGAGCCGATCGCAAACGTCGCCACGGGAATCCCCTTGGGCATCTGCGCCATTGACAACAGCGAGTCCAGCCCTTCCAGCGACCATGCCTTCATCGGGCACGCCAGCACCGGCAGCGGCGTCAACGCCGCGACGACGCCGGCAAGATGAGCTGCCCCACCTGCAGCGCAGATGAGCACCTTCACGCCGCGCTGCTCCGTATCGCGGCAGTAGGCCGTGACGCGCTCAGGGTTCCGATGCGCGGAAATCACGTTGCACTCGTGCGCAATGCCGAGTTTGTCGAGCGTTTCGGAAGTCTTGCTCATCGTCGGCCAGTCCGACGCGCTGCCCATCAACACGCCGACAACCGCGCCTTCAACCGTGGTGTAGTTCTGATCCATGCGCCCATGATACCGCACCGTCAAACGAGCGTGCTTGCTCGCTGAGAAGCATCAAAAAGACGAAGCGGGCGGTAGTGGGTCAGTTTGAGTAGAGGTGACACAGGCGTCCCGCCTGTGCATGGTCTGAACAGGCCAGAGGCCTGTTCCACTTTCAAACTGACCCACTACCAAGCGGGCAAGCCCGCTCGCTTAACAGACGGCTACGCTTTGCGTAGACCGGTGCGCATCGTGCATCCAGAAACAATCAAACACTGCATTCCAATCGCTCTCGTGCGCAAGCTGCACGGCAGTTTGACTCATCTGCGTGCGCAGAGCTTCACCGTTGCACATGGCATGCATGGCGGCCGTCAACGCACCGGGACGATCCATATCAATCACCATGCCACTTTCACCGTTGACGATGATCTCCTGCGGCCCGCCGCGATCGGACACAATGGCGGGCAGTCCACTGGCCTGGGCTTCAAGCACGACATTGCCGAAGGTGTCGGTCATGGAGGGGAACACAAACACATCCGCACTGGCGAACGCTGCACCAAGCTCATCACCATTGAGGTATCCGGTGAAACAGATATCACCGCGGCGGTACGTGCTCCGCAGTTCAGCCAGTTGCGGCCCGTCGCCGACAATCGCCAGCCGGGCATCGACGCCCTGCTCTCGCAACGCGACAAAACCCTTGAGCAGCGCATCAATGTTCTTTTCCC
>PWVT01000086.1 GCA_003562195.1 Phycisphaeraceae bacterium
CGCGGGGCTTGGGCTGCCGCTGGTTGCGGTTCTCGGGGTGCTGGCGCCGCTGAGCGTGTGGCTGGCCTGGCGCGAGCTCGGCGATGAATGAGGCGATGAGCGAGGCGGCGGGCAATCTTGACGCGCTCCTGCCGCATCTTCTGGCGCAATCATTGATGGCGGTGGGGGGCATCTATGTTGTGCTGGCCGAGCTGCACCGGGTGGTGGTGCAGTCGGGGATGATGAGCGATCGCGAATTCACCGATCTGTTCGCTTTAGCGCAGGCGGCACCTGGGCCCAACAGCATGTTCATCGCGCTGCTCGAGATTCTGATTCTCCAACGCATCCATCAGCGTGGTTGCCTGGCGATCGAGACTGTAACTCGTGGCGATCAACGTGCCAAAAGTTCCACCACACACCGCAAGAACCAAGATGGTGAGTGAGATTCGCAGCCACAGTCGATGCTGCAACGCGTCTAGCGCGCGATATTTGTCGATGAACATCTGCTGCATAGCCATTACTCGTTACGGCCCGCGAACATGATTACCCCTTGTCGCGCTTCCGGTCATCACTGTCGTCTTCCTCTGATCCCAGCAATGAATCGATCACTGAATCATCAACGTCATCCGGCGAAGGCGCATCGGGCTGCGTCTCCGAGACAGGCCGGGCTCGTGGAGCGGTCTCTTCGGACTGCTCGTCTTGCATCAATGAATCCAGCACGCGGTCGGATTCAGCTTCTTCCTTTCTTTGAACCGCTTCAACCGGCTTGGCCTTGAGCGCTTCCGGATCGTCACGAAGCAGATTGTCGATCAGTTCATCGCCTTCCCCTTCGTCCGATCGGAGGAATGCCGCGGTGCGGCCACCGTCAAGTGCGCCAGAAGTAGCTACCTGCTCCTGCCGGGCTCGCTCGACGATCTCCATGAACAACTGCTCAAGCTTCTGCCGCGGCGCATGGACCTTGTCGATAGCGAATCCTTCACATTCCTGTATCACCTGTTCGATGCGCGAGATCGTGTCTACGTTCAACCGTGGCACTTCGATCATCGTGCGTTCAGTGTCGCAAAGCAGTTCATCCACAGTTCCCTGCGCACGGATCTTCCCACCATAAAGCATCACCATGCGGTCACAGACATCTTCGACATCCGCGAGCAAGTGTGAACTGAGCAGAATGGTCTTGCCGCGCTTGCCCAGTTCAATGATGAGGTCTTTCACTTGCCGGGTTCCGATGGGATCCAGGCCGGAAGTCGGCTCATCAAGAATAAGAAAGTCCGGATCGTTGATCAGCGCTTGGGCAATCCCGATGCGACGCGTCATGCCTTTTGAAAACTCGCCGATTGCCCGGTGAGACACCTGCGTGAGGCCGACCATGTCGAGCAATTCATCGGTTCTGCGTCGTCGAACCTTTCGGTTCAGACCGAACAGCTTGCCGTAGTAATCCAGAGTTTCACGCGGATTGAGAAAGCGATACAGATACGACTCTTCGGGCAGGAAGCCGATGTGCTTTTTCACCATCACATCACTCGGCGGCTTTCCAAACACCAACAATCGGCCACGTGTCTTGTGAAGCAGGCCGAGGATCATCTTAATGATGGTGCTCTTGCCGGAGCCATTGGGGCCGAGCAGGCCGAAGATTTCGTTGGGGTAGATTTCGAGGTCAACGTTGTCCACAGCGCGCGCCTTGGGGCGCATCCAGAAGTCTTTGAAGACTTTGGTCAGACCAACTGCTTCGACGATTTTTTCTCTGGATTCTTCTTGCATAATGTATCCGTCAAGAACGCATGTGGACCTTGCCCAATCCGAAAAGCATCAGGTCAATCTCGCCCCGGTTGACGACGCGGCTGCACACGGCCACCATCACGACGAAGCTGCCGGCCTGGCCCTTCAAGCTGAATGTCATCAGCCCAAGGAATGTATTGCTGCATGCCTTCCAATGAGCGTTCAAAAGATTCTCGCTCACGTCGATCAAGCTGAAGCTGCTGGCGAAGTTCCTTGATCTGGTGCAAACCTGCAAGCTGCATGTTGAACATGCCGGCTGTGTGCGGCACGAAAAACACTTCTGCATCCTGCTTTTTCAGCACATTGGCGTACGTGTGCAGCCATCGCTGGCGAACCACCAGTTCGGGATTCTCACGAAATGCTGGCAGCAAGCTGGCGAACCGACGCGCCTCGTGACCGAGCGACGCTTCCACTACAGCGCGATATGAGCGTGCTTCGTGAATAATGAACGCAACTTCACCCGACACCGAATCACTATCGAGCAGCGTGTTGATCTCCGCCAGGAGCGTGGCGGCACGATCTTCCTGCCCGACCTGCAACGCATCCTCGTACCGATTGATCAAGCGAATCACATCGCGATAGCGCTCGCCTGCAGAATTGACCAGTCGCTGATTGGCTCGCCGCCGGGCGTTTTCGATTTCGCGCTCGGATTGCACCTGCGCGCTTTGCACCTCGCCAAATGCATTACGAATCGCCAGCGGCGCTGAGGTGTTAGACACACTCACATTGCCGATGGTGATGCCCATCTGTGAATCATCCAGCACCTGCTGAGCAAACGCCTGCACGCCCTGGCGGAGTTCATCGGAAAGATCAACGAGTTCCTGGAGACTCATTCGCGAGGCAACATGCACAGCTGCACGCTGCAATGCCAGTCGCACGAGGGTATCCGTATCACGGTGCCGCACGCTCTGCACGAACTGGACGGGATTGTCGATCTGATAGCTTGCTGAGAGGCGAACATGGGCGATGTCACCGTCGCGTGTCAGCACGTAGCCGGTGCGTTCCGGCCTGAGCGGGTCAGTCACGGTCGCAGCTTCGGTGGCTTGTTCCAGCGAGCGTCCACCGAGATCGGGCCAAAATGCTTCGCGCCATTGCCCGCCACGATGCACACGAAGATCGGCTGATCGGTTCTCCACATCAAAGATGACAAACTCGCCGGCAGGATATGGAAGGAAGCTGAACTTCAAGCCCGGCTCAAGCGCTTCCTGGCCGGCTACCGGCACTATCTTGCCAAAGCGAGTCAGCACACCGCTCTGGTTTTCGCCGACGGTCTGAAAACCCGACATGAAAAACAGCAGAATCAGCACGAGAATGACAAGCTGCAATACCCTGAAGCTCAATCGCAGTGCATCGGCAAGCGATTGATTGGCAGGGTCCATCGCTTCACGCAGCGCCGCTTCTGAACCCACATCGCCTTCCACCACGAATTGTGCAGATGCAGCCCGGCGCGGTGGCTCGACCTCCAGCGGCGCGTCCACTGGCACACTATCGCCGGTACCGGCTTCGTTCACATCCGGGTTCAGATCGTCCATGTTGTGTTGATCGTTGGGATCGTTTGTCATGGCTTACTGTTCCTGTTGTGCACGAACCCGCTCATCGGCGAGCGTTTCGTCCTTGTCCATGCCGCCATCGGCCTCGGCGCGCTCAAGTGCAACTCGTTCGGCCTCGGCAAGCTGACGACGTTCATCGGCGGCCCGAGCCATTGCTTCCGTCGGGTGCGGAATGCCGCGACCGTCCACCGGCGACGTCAATCGCATGAAGTGCCACGGCGCCATATCCGCAGGCAGCACCAGCGTGGTGTTTTCTGCAAGCGATGCTTCCAATGCATCAAGGTACACAAGGAAGATGGCCAGGTCTTCATCCTCGCTCATCTGCTCGATGTAAGTCGCTGCCTCTTCATTGCCGACGGCACGAATCTCCTCCGCACGCTGGCGAGCGAATGCAAGAATCTTCTCGGCCATCGTGCGCGACTCAGAATCAATGCGCTCGGCCTCGGCCTGCCCCTTGGCTCGCTCGGCCTGAGCCAGACGCTCACGGGTCGCTTCCATGCGCTCCAGCACCGCACGGCTGGTGCGAGCCGGAAGCATGACCTGGCTGATACCCACAGTCACCGGACGAATGCCGTCGTTTCGAAGCCCGGCAAGTTCATCCAGAATCGCTTGCTCAGCGTCCGCCAGCCGGCTCTGTGACCCCAGCAATTCGTGAAAGCGAAACTGTGCAATTCCAGCTGCTATTGCAGTGCGGAAGCGCTCGTTCAGTGCGGTATTGGCATTCTCGACAGCGCGGTAGCGTGTTTCGAAGAGTTGTGGCCCTTCGCCTTCGGTATCAACCTGCCAAAGCAGGAACGCTCGCGTGACGACCTGCTGACCGTCATTCGTGGGGATCGTTTCCAGCGGCGATTCGAGCAGTTGCAACCGAGTATCCAATCGCGTGATCTGATCGGCAAAGATCGGAAGCTTAAAGTGCAGGCCCGGTTCGGTGATGATGCTATCGGCATCTGACTGACCGAATGTCTTTCGGACCGCGACTTCATGAAAACGCACCGAATAGGTCATGCTGAAAAGCAGCAGGAAAACCAGCAACAGAAGTCCAATGCCAATGGCAAGCGGCTTATTCATAGGGTTACTCTCCATCGCCGATTGCTTGACTGAAGTCAAGCAACGGGCTGAGTTCTTTGAGTTCAACATCAAGATTGACGCGTTCAGGGTCGATGCCGATGAGATATTTACGAATCGGGCCAACGGTCTGCGACACGACCCGCATGATCTCACGCTGCGAATACAACGATGGCGAGGCACGGTAGGCCCATGTCTGCCCGCGTGTGCGACTGGCCTGCGATCTCGCTTCCATCAGTTCCACCCAACGATCACGTTCAGCACGGGTAATCATCTGCGCCACCGATCCGCCGGTACGGACCAGTTCACGTTCGATCTGGGCCCCCAGTTCCTGCACATCCGGATGCGATGCGCCCAACTCATCTCGCATCGCATTGAATGCATCAATTTCTTCAATCAAGCGCATCGCTGTCGGAACATCGCCAGCCACGTATGACAACGCCATGGTGACATTTCGACGTGCAATGGCGATGTGCTGCTGGCGGGCTTGATTGCTGACAGCGATTTCCTCGAATCGCTGCGCGGTTTGTCCGGACGGCCGCAGCAACGGCATATTGATCGACACAACCTCCACGCCCGTTCGCATCTGATCGAACGACTCCTGAACACGCTCACGAAGGTCAGCCGCGAGTCGATTGCGATTGCTGGTCAGCACCTCATCAAGCGTCATACGCGATAAGTGCTGGGTGATTTCTCGCAACGCAAGCAGACGCAGCGCTTCTTCGCGATCAGTCAATCGCTGACGCCGAGAGACGACATCGGGCGCGAACTGAATGTAATCCAGCAACCCACTGTTGTCCGGATCACTGCGTATGCGATACTGCATCGAGATTTCCGCATCCAGTAAGGCATACACCTGACTGACCACGGCCTCGACACGATCCTCTTCAGTTTGCGCCTCGTCAACCGGAACATAAATCTCAACTTCACCCTCCGCGTCGCCCGGCGCGGGAATTGGTGCGTCCTCGAAGGTGTCGATGCCACTCACAGGTGATGACTCGTTGAACAGATCATCCTCATCGTCCAATTCATAATCAAGCAGCAACGACGTGCTGCCGACGATGAACGGCTCCGGCTCGCGGTTCATATCCATCTGCAAGTCGGTCGTCCAGAGGTGAATGTCGCGGGTTCGAGCCGCTTGCGTTTGCCGAGCAGTCAGATCGATTTCGCGAAGTGTCGTCACGTCGTAGACTTCGGCAGACTGCAACGGCCAGGGTAGTTTCCACATAATGCCAGACCCATGTGCTTCACCGACCAGCTTGCCCCAACTCAGCTTGACGGCTTGCTGATGCGGCTCGACGATCACCATCGTGTTGAGCAGCACAATCACCGCCACGCCCAGGCCCACAAGCCAGACAAAGCTGCGAAGCAGTAGCTGGTAGCCCCATGAACTGGTGATATCGAAACCAAACTGGTAGTTCACCGCATCGTTAAGCGAACGGACGATGGAGTCCGGTGCGGCGAGGAGACTCAACAAACGCGAGTCAAACGCTGCACGCGGTGTTTCGCCCGGCACACGTGGTCGATACAGATTCAGAACGAAGTTGAGAATGATTTCCGCAGCAATGATCAACATGCCGACTGGAAGAACCCACTCGGCAACAAACACCAGCACGGTCTCATTCTCGAACACCCGAAATACAGTTCCAGTGGCGATGGCGAGCATGACCAGCGTGTTGCCGACCATGTACCCCGCACCACCACGCAAATTTTGCCACGAAGGCAGCTTGGCCATCCCGGCGACGAACCGCGAGAAGATGAATGTGACCAACGCGATGGAAAGGCACAGCGCAACCGCCCAGCCGATCTGACTACTCATCAAAAAGTCGCGTCCGCCAGCTTCCACAGCTTCGCCAACGTGGGACATCACTGCGTAAATGATGTACGCCAGCAGCAGCAGCATTGATGCCATGATCAAGCTGACGGTGGGCATCAGCCACTTGTACATCAGCGCCAAGCGGCGGGCCGCCACGCGCGATTCATCAGTCGCAGCATCAAAGATGGAACTGGTCCCCGCCCGGGCAGCCGCCAGTTCATCCTCTTCCAATGCTTCCAACCGCTCCAGCTTGTGCTGATGGAAGATCACCACCAGACTCAGCCACACAAGCACGCCGAGCAGAACAAAGCCAGAAGCAAAGAAAAGCGTCGTGTCACCGGTGACCCAACTGAAGATCAGCAGCGTCAGGCCAATGACGAACTGAAGCAGGAAGCCGAACCCGGCAACCTGCGTCCCTCGCTGGTAGGCATGATGGTCAATTCTCATGGTACGCTCATTCGAACAATGCCCAAACTTTATGGCAGATCACACGCGGTCACGACCTGCAAATGGCCGCATCCTAACAAAGTCTTTCAGATGAGGCCCACTATGGCTCGGCACGGCATATGCCGTATGGATATGTCCCCTCTAGTCTTCTCGTACTCAATCAAACCGTGCGACATGGTGCCATTCGTTGTGAACTGTACCTTTTACATGACACTGGTGCGGCCTGATTCTCGTGAACACAAACCTCTTGCTGTACGTAGCACAACCGAACAGAAGTTCGAAGATTCGCGTGATTTTTTGGTTCGGGCCTTGCACGTCAGAATCTTTAGTGGTTCACTGTTCAGCATCTTGCCGTACGCGGCCTCGCATTTCGATCACGCACTGACACGTCCCTGACAGCGAATTCCGGCAAACTCCGATGTTCGAGCAGACCCTCGCGATCATTCGCAACACATTCTTTGAAAGCGTCCGCCAGCCCATCATGCTGGTGTTGTTGCTCGTCGCCACACTGGCCATTGTGCTGAGCAATCCTCTTTCCGCGTTTACGATGGAAGATGACAACAGAATGCTCGTGGACATCGGCCTTGCCACTGTCTTTCTCTGCGGCACGCTGCTCGCGTCGCTCATTGCCACCAGCGTGCTCACTCGCGAGATCGACAACAAAACTGCGTTGACCATCGTCTCCAAACCTGTTGGAAGACCGTTGTTTGTCATTGGAAAGTTCCTCGGCGTGGCGTCGGCGATGATTGTCGGCACGCTGTACATGAGCTTTGTCTTTCTGCTCGTGGAAATGCACGGCGTCCGCCAGACCGTCCGCGACCCGGTGCACGGACCGGTCATTGTCTTTGGCGTGCTTGCACTGCTCATCGGCACCGGTGTCGGTGTTTGGTGCAACTACTTTTACAACAGAGTCTTTGCCAGCACCGTGATCTGCATCACCACGCCGCTGATGGCATTGGCCTATCTGCTGTCGCTGATGTTCCAGCATGACTTCACGCCTATCGCCTTCGGTACCGCGTTCCGTGCCGAGCTATGGCAGGCGATTTCGCTGATGACCATCGCCATCTTGGTCCTTACCGCGCTCGCCATCGCAGCATCTACGCGCCTGGGCCAGGTGCTGACACTGACCACCACATTAGGTGTTTTCCTTGCGGGGATGCTCTCTGACTGGATGTTCGGCCGCCGCCTCGCAGCACTGCGCGATACCTGGCTGAGCCGGGCTAAGGATGAAGGGCTGACGCAGACCGTAGAGGTCACCCAGCAGATCACACTGGTCACCGGTGAAGTCTCCGAACAAGTCGCACGGCAGGTCGATCAGTCCACCGTCCCGCTGACGCAGATGGCGGAGGGCTTTGAGATGCTTTCCTACGCATTCTGGTGGATTTGCTATGCGCTGCTGCCCAACTTCCAGACCATGCTGCTCGTCGACGCATTGACGCAAGGGCATAAGATTCCCGGTCACTACGTCACGCAAGCGGCCATCTACGGCCTGGTGTATGTGGTTGTCCTCATTGCCTTGGCAACCATGCTCTTCCAACGACGGGAAGTGGGCTAGACCGCGGACGGGTGACGACCCATCGTGTGTCGCGTCACGCATGACGACATGGCCGACCCTCGCCCGCCGACCACCTATCATCTCTGCTCGTGAACCACTCCAACTGCATCAAGGTACGCGGCGCGCGTGAGCACAACCTCAAGTCGCTCAACGTGGACATCCCGCGCGATCAGCTCGTGGTCATTACGGGCGTATCCGGCTCAGGCAAAAGCTCGCTTGCGTTTGACACCGTCTTTGCTGAGGGTCAGCGCAAGTACATGGAGTCGCTCTCGGCGTATGCGCGGCAGTTTCTCGATCAACTGCAAAAGCCCGATGTGGAATTGATCGAAGGTCTACCCCCCACCATCGCCATTCAACAGCGAACCGGCGGCCACAACCCGCGCTCCACGGTTGCCACCACGACGGAGATCTACGACTACCTGCGCCTGCTCTTTGCCCGCACCGGCCAGCCAACCTGCTGGAAGATCACCGGCGGGACTGATGCAAGGCCCATGCGCTGCGGCAAACCCATCACTGCCACCGCACCAACGCAAATCGTCGATACTCTGATGGACTTTCCCGAGAAGACACGCATGATGATCTGCTCGCCGATTGTCCGCGGGAAAAAGGGGTTTCATCGTGATGTCATCGAAGCCATGCAGAAACAGGGCTTCGTCCGTGCACGCGTCAATGGCGAGATCATCGACGTGCGCGATGCGCTCAAGGAAGGCGGTGAGAACCCCCTCAACCTCGGTCGCTATGAGATGCACACCATCGAGGCGGTGGTCGATCGTGTGGTCATCGCCCCGGATTCTCGCCAGCGCATTGCGGATTCAGTGGAAGTCGCCCTCAAACTCAGTGATGGCCAGCTTGTTGTCCTTGTTGAACAGTCCGACTCGCCCAGTTCCAAGACTTCGGGCAACGGTGCCGCAGTCTGGGCGGAACATCGCTTTTCAGAACGCTTTGCTTGCCCTGACCACCCCGAATGCTCGATCGAGGAACTTGAGCCACGACTTTTCTCGTTCAACAGCCCATACGGCGCGTGCCCTCGATGCGATGGTCTTGGTGTGGTCAGCGAATTCGATGAATCGCTGATCGTACCTGATCCGTCGCTCTCACTGGAAGAAGGCACGATTGAGCCGTGGCGGAAAAACGGCAAGCGCATGAACATGTATTACAACCGCATGCTCAGACGCTTTCGCGATCATCTTGAAATCAAGCGCAGCACACCCTTCACCAAGCTCAGCAAATCCGCCAAGCGCATTCTGATTCACGGCACGAACGACTTAGATGAACGCAAGCACGGCCTGAGTTTTGAAGGCGTTATTCCCAACCTGCACCGTCGCTACGAAAACACCGACAGCGACTTCATCAAAGAGCGCATGCGCAATTACATGACGAACGCGCCATGCCCAACGTGCGAGGGCAGGCGGTTGCGCATCGAATCGCTGCACGTTGTGCTCCAAACATCGTCGCGGCGCAGCAATGCACGGCCGAATGACGGCGGGTACAACATTGCGGATATCGTCGGCATGACGATCGATCAGGCCATCGGCTTTTTCGATTCACTGTCGCTCAGCGAAGAACACGCGCACATAGCAGCCCCAATCCTGCGGGAAATCACCAGTCGCCTCGGCTTTCTGGCATCCGTCGGCCTCAACTACCTCACGCTCGACCGCACCGCATCAACGCTCTCAGGTGGTGAAGCCCAACGCATTCGTCTGGCCACACAGGTCGGCTCGGGCTTGGTGGGCGTCTGTTACGTACTGGATGAACCGACCATCGGCCTGCACCAACGCGACAATGACCGCCTGATCAATACCCTGCGCTCGCTGACAAACATCGGCAATTCCGTACTCGTCGTCGAACATGATGAGGACATGATTCGCGCAGCCGATCACGTGCTTGACATCGGCCCCGGCCCCGGCAAACGAGGTGGCACGATTGCAGCCCAGGGCAGCGTGGATGACATCATCAACCACCGTACCTCGCTGACCGGTGAGTATCTTTC
>PWVT01000143.1 GCA_003562195.1 Phycisphaeraceae bacterium
GGGGTTAGGGGGAGTTATGAAGTAACCCCCTGTGTCCCCCTCACTCTACCTCTCTCCCAGTGTAGAGAGGACGATGAAGCAGCCACGCCCCCCACGTCGTTGCGAGGCACGCAGTGCCGAAGCAACCTCGGCGGGGCTTGTCGAGATAACGACGGGATCAGAAGAGCCATATATAGTAATGTAGTGGCGGGGCTTGTCCCCGCCTGGGTGTGGGAAGATTGGACGTGGCCCTGTTCTTCTTGACAGTGCTTTCCTGTCACCCTGAGCCTCGATGGTGCCGATTCCATCGAGCATCTCCGACAGGAGTCGCGAGTCATCGGACCTCGGCTCTGTCGGAACATCGGGGCGAAGGGTCTCCGTTACTGCTGACGACGAGCCCGAGAGATTCTTCGTCCCGATACAATCGGGATTCAGAATGACAGGCGGGAGTGCGTCGGCACTCGCGATGACAGTTCTATATTGTCGTTGCGAGGCACGCAGTGCCGAAGCAACCCGACGAAGTCGTTGCGAGCGAAGCGCGGAAATCGCGCCTGCCCCTACTTGTCGTTGCGAGAAGCCCCGACGTGTCGGGACGACGAAACAACCTCGGCACTCCCTCCTGCCCCGGGGGGCACAGTTTGACGAAAGTAGCCACTTCGTCGTATAATGTGGCCACCCACGGGGAGGGAGAGATGTACAGAATAGGTATAAAAGAACTGAAGAACAGGCTCAGCTACTATGTAGGACAGGTCAGGAAGGGCGAGCAGATAACGGTCACCGACCGGGGTCGGGCGGTAGCAGTCATCGTGCCCACGCAGGATGGTGAAATTGTCGCCAGGTTGACCGGGCTCGCCAGAGACGGGTTTGCCTCGTGGGAGGGTGGAAAACCAGGCGGTTCGTGCCGTCCCGTTAAGGCCCGTGGCAGGCCGGTCTCCGACATCGTTCTTGAGGACAGAAGGTGATCCTCTACCTGGATACCAGTTCCCTGGTCAAGCTCTACGTGGAGGAGGAGGGGTCGGAAGAAGTCCGAAGACAGATTGCCGGAGCAACCGTTGTGGCTACATCGGCCATCGCATACGTGGAGGCCCGGGCTGCGTTCGCCAGGAAGCGCAGAGAGGGAGGGCTAAGCGAGGAGGAGTACGGTCATATGTCGGACGGTTTCGGCCAGGAATGGGGAGCCTTCCTGGCAATAGGAGTGTCTGAAGCCATAGTCAGCCTGGCAGGAGACCTGGCCGAGCGCCACGACCTGCGGGGGTTCGACGCCATACACCTTGCCTCCGCCCTGGCTTTGAGGGACAGGACGCAGTCGTCGGTTGTCTTCTCCTGCGCGGACGGGAGGCTCAGGGCGGCGGCTCAGGCCGAGGGGCTGGACATACCGGATTAGGCATGGGCAGGCGTTGGGGAGTCCCCAGCCCGGTCCCCCCTTTTAGGGTAAGAGGGGGTTAGGGTCCCGACGCAGTCGAGGTCCGATGACTCGCGACTCCTGTCGGAGATGCTCGATGTATCGGCAGGAGTTACGATTACCCCCTCACTCTGGCGTTCCCCTCGGAGAGTGGACGTGTCCCCATTTCTCTTGAGGCAACGGGATCGCCACGTTCCGACTCCGTCGGGACTCGCGATGACAGAATAGAATGACTGTATCGAGACTGGCGATGACAGTTCTATATTATCGTTGCGAGGCACGCAGTGCCGAAGCAATCTCGTCACCACGTCGTTAGGAGAAGTCCCGACCGTCGGGGTGCCGAAGCAATCTCGGCGGGGCTTGTCGAGATAACGACGGGATCAGAAGAGCCATATATAGTAATGTAGTGGCGGGGCTTGTCCCCGCCTGGGGGTGGGGTGTTGTAAAAATGGACGTGTCCCTATTCTTCGAGAGGACGGCCCCTCCTTATCTCTGCGAGGAGCCGGTAGGCGACGAAGCAGTCTCGTAGTAGGGCAACGGAATCGCCACGTCCCGATGACAACTCCGTCACGGTTCCCATTCACTCGTTACTCCTCTTGACACAGCGGGCTTTGCGGAGCATACTATTCGCTGAGAATCTCGAGTGAACGCGTTCGTTCGGAAGGGAGGTATCAATGGACACACTTCTCGCTTCACAAACACACCGCCTCAGGAGCAAAGCCACCGCCTTTCTTGTTGTCGTCGCTCTCATCGTCGCGCTGGCGGGCTGCGTCGAGGGGCCTGCGCTGGAATACAGGCTCACCATCTCCGCTAGCGACGGCGGGTCGGTCACCGACCCCGGACCGGGCTCCCACACCTATGATTACGGTACAGTTGTCAGCCTGGTGGCCGTGGCCGGGCAGGGTTATCAGTTCGTCAACTGGACCGGCGATGTGCGCAACGTCGATGACGTCGACGCTGCCCAGACCACCATCACCATGAGGGCAGACTGCTCTATTACCGCCAACTTCGAGGCGATTACCATCATGCAGTTCGACCTGACGGTCTCCAGCACGGCCGGTGGCTCCGTCACCGTCCCCGGCGAGGGGGTGTTCACCTACGATCCCGACACGGTGGTTCAACTGGTGGCCACCCCCAACGACCGCTACGAGTTCGCAGGCTGGACCGGCGACACAGACGGCATAGCCGACCCCGGCTCCGCCTCCACCACCATCACCATGAACGACGATTACTCGA
>PWVT01000011.1 GCA_003562195.1 Phycisphaeraceae bacterium
CGGGATCACACCACCGTGATGCACGCGATCAAGACCGTCACGACGCGGAAGGATGAAGAGCCGTCGCTCAAAATTGATGTTGAGCGGTTGGAAACCCAACTGGTTGAGAAGTGATGCCAAACGTCGGATGGTGATTTTTTGCCGACACATTCACAGCAGCCGGGGTCGGCCATGCCGATACAATCCACGTCATGGGCACATTTGCTTACATTGCGCGCGATGAAGCTGGGCAGAAAGTCACCGGCAAGCTCTCCGGCGGATCGGAGCAGGCGGTGCTTGCCGAGTTGCAATCGCGCCAGCTCGCCCCGGTGAAGGTTGAGGCCGTCCGTGAGCAGGTGCGCTTTCAGCGAGGTGTGTCATCGCGTCAACTTGCCCAAGCGTATCGACAGTTGGCGGACCTGCTGCGAGCGGGTGTGCCGCTGTTGCGAGCGCTGCGTCTGCTTGGGCGAAGCAAGGCCAACCCGCGGCTTGCCGGGGTGATGAGCAAAGTGGCGGATGAAGTCGCCGATGGCACACGGTTGGCGGATGCCATGAAAGAGCATCGTGATGTGTTCCCGCCGATTCAGATCGCCATGATTACCGCCGGTGAACGCGGCGGGTTTCTCGAACCGGTGCTCAATCGTATGGGCACCTTTCTTGAACACCAGGCGGATATGCGCGGCAAGATCATCGGCAGCTTGATTTACCCCGCAGCGTTGTTGGCTGTAGGCACGGGCATCATCGTGTTCGCACTGTTGTTTTTCGTGCCACAGTTTGAGGATTTCTATGGTCAGATCGAACTGCCGTGGCCCACGGCCGTGCTCATGGCCAGCTCGCAGATGCTCACGAACGCATGGCTTGCCGTACTGATCACAGTGGCGGTGTTGATCGCGCTGGGGTGGTGGGCGCTCAAGCAACCGGCGGTCAGTCGGCAACTTGCCATCTGGCAATTGCGCGTACCCAAGCTCGGACCGCTGGTGCGGAACCTGGCAGTCGGGCGGTTTACCCGAATCCTCGGCACGCTGCTGGAGAATGGTATTCCAATGCTCAGCGCGATGCAGATCAGCCGTGACGCAGCCGGCCACGTGCTACTGGCGGAGGCCATTGATGAGGCTACCGAAGCCGTGCGTGCCGGCGAGCCGCTGGCTCAGCCGCTGGCGGCGAGCGGGCTGTTCAGTGATGACGTGGTTGAGATGATTTCCGTGGGCGAATCAGCTAATAATCTTCCGGTGGTGCTGGTGACGATCGCAGAAACGATTGAGAAGCGCGTCGATCGGATGCTGAGCATCGTGATGCGTCTGATCGAGCCAGTTTTGCTGCTGGGATTGGCTGGAATAGTAATGTTTATCTTCATCGCCCTCATCGTGCCGATGATGCGAATGAGTGCAGCGATGTGAGTGTTCACAAGTCTGTTTCCAGCATTCGGCTGTAATCGCCGTGGCCAAGCACAAGTATAGGAAATGCTGAAACCGTCTCGAGGCTCTGCACTACAATTTCAAGACATGAGGAGAAGCTGCGAAATGTCCGTTACCACCTGCTTGCACCGAACCCGCCACGATTCCCCCAGCCGACGGCCCGCTCGACGCGGTTTGACGCTTATTGAGATTCTGATCGTGATTGCGATTCTGCTTGCGCTGGGTGGCCTGGTGGTGATGAACCTCATTCCCACCCGAGAGCAGGCGGATGTGGACCTGACCGTCGCCCAGATCGACCGGATCAGCAGCGCGCTTGATCGCTTCCGACTGGACCTTCGCCGCTATCCCAGTGAAGAAGAAGGCCTCACGGCCCTTTGGAATCGCGAAGTCCTCGAGGACGAACGTGATATGGACCGCTGGCGCGGGCCCTACCTCGATGTCGTCCGTGAAGACGCCTGGGGCAGTGAATGGATCTACCGTTACCCTGGCGAGTTGCGCGGCGAGGCATATTACGATCTGATCTCCCCGGGCCCCGATCGCGAGGAGGGCACCGATGACGACATCACCAATCACGACCGCCTGCGCGGTGAGGACGGCGAGATCGAGACGTTCGACTTCGATGACATGGACATGCCGTAACCGCAGTTTCCGCTCCATTGAGTCGGCACGCGGCGTGACGCTGCTGGAGTTGCTCATCGTCCTTGCGTTGCTGATTGCGATTGCTGCAGCCGTTGGGCCGACAGTGCTCACCCAGTTGGACGAACGCCGGTTTGAATCAGCCATGGATGTCACTGCGCGGCAAATGGTTCTCGCACGCGCTCATGCTCAATCGAGCGGTCTGCCGGTGGAAGTACTTTCCCACGCCAACGCTGAACGGACTCGTGTGAGTGCCCGTCTGCTGGCGATAGAGATGGATGATGAACCGCAGCCGCTGGCACACCATTGGGCAGAGCGCATGCTCGCGTTCGGATACACCATTGCGGACCATCCGCCACAGCAAGGAGAGGCATTTGGCGTTGTTGATGAAGTGCAACGCGATTCGTCACGTGTGCGACTGGCGGTGTTTCTGCCGGATGGTTCCGCAATGCATGCGGGGCGGCGTTGGCTGAGCGATGGCAATGGTCGGGTTGCTCGGATTGATGTTAACCCATACACCGGTGAGGTTACTTTCACCCGGCTGGCCCCGGAAGACCTTCGCGTGCCAGAGGATGAAGAAGAACTGATGCGGTGGGATGCACCATGACGGCGATTGACACAGTTCAGTCACGACGCGGCGCAGCACTTCTTGAAGTGTTGCTGTCGATTGCGCTTTTCGTGGGTGCAGCAGCGTTTACGTTGGGCGCGTCGCGGGCAATGCTCGGTAACCTGGATCGCGCCCATCGCGAGCAGCAGGCGGTGGACTTGGCACGCTCCAAGATGGCGGAACTGCATGTTGGGCTTATCAGCATTGCTGATCTACAGGCCGAACGCATCATTGGTGTTGGCTCGCTGGAGAATTTCAACGAGTTGCCCGGAGAACAGCCGCTGTGGAACATCCAGGTCAACGCCAGCCGCACCGAGCATGCGGACTTGAGCTTGGTGGAGCTTATCGTTAGCGAAGATTCCACTCACGTCGACGCTGCACGCTACACACTTCGCCAACTCGTTCGACTGCGAGAAGTCAATGGAGATGGGGAATACGAAGCGGATGACTTGTTGGAGGGGCTGTGAACGACATGCAACAACGATCACGCAACCGCCACCGTGCGTTTACGCTGATGGAAGTGCTGGTCGCCATCGCACTGCTGCTTGCGCTTTTCGGTGTGATGTTCGGTTTTCTTAACGGTGTGCTGTCTACCCGGCAGCATGTGCTGGAATTGACGGGTAAACAGCGGGCGGCGTCACTGTTGATCGACCGCGTCGAGGCGGATCTGCTCACCTGCCTGGTTGGTGATGAACGGCATGGTGCCGGAGTGGTGGGTGAACCCGAATCCTTGCGATTGCTGACACGCGGTACGCTGGCCGGGGCAGAGGGCGATGCGGTGTTCTCGGACCTTCAGGTGGCGGAGTACCGGTTCGATCCATCGACGCACGAACTGAGCGGCAGTCGCGGCGTGGCCGGCAATGACGCGTCAGAGTCGCACCCCTTTGCCAGTCGTATATATAAGGTTCGCTTTCGCTACCACGATGGCGAACAGTGGCAGGACCGATATGACAGCATGCAGCGCGGCCGACTGCCCGTGGCAGTGGAAGTTGCGGTGTGGTTTGAACCGTGGCCTGGTGACGACTGGACTGTGGCGGATGATGAATTCGGTCCCGAGCCGGCTGGTGCTGCTGAACGTCTGACATTCGATATGGATGACACGTTCGACGAGACTGAGTGGGCCATGCGTGCAGACCGCGACTTCCGCGATGACCCCACGCCAGATCGCGTTAGAGTGATCGCCATCCCGGATGCTGCGGAGGAGAGCGATGCCTAAGCGCACACGACCAGCCGACCGTGGGTTCACGCTCATCGCGGTGCTGGTGATTGTCGGCAGTGCGCTGCTGGTTGCCACCAGCATGGTGTTTATCGCCCAGGCAGAGATTGCTGGTGCGTCATACACCGCGCGCACGGCACAGACGCGAAGTTCGGTCGAGTCAGCATTGCAGGTGGTCGTGCTGCGGCTGAATGAGCAGCGCGATGTGATTCTTGATGGCGAGTTACCCGTTCTCGATGAACAGTATGAGTTGTATGAACACGGCAGCACCCTCGGCGTGGCGCGATTGCTACCGGTGACGCCGGACAATCGGCGGTTGGAGCCGCAGGCAGCCAAACTCGATCTCAACGCCGAGGGACTCACGGTCGAGATGCTCGTTGCTACTGGAATGATTGACGACGAGCAGGCGGAGGCGATTCTCAATTACCGTCAACGTGCGCCCGGGCAAACAATCCATTCTATAGCGGAGCTTTTGAACGTGAACGGCATCAGCGCGGAGATGCTTTACGGCCCGGTGGAGGATCTGCTCGACGATGATACGGACTTCTCTGAAGGCGACCTTGCACAACGCGTCGGAGCGCGCTTTGCCAGCGATGAGCCCCGCGGCCTTGCAGATATTCTGACCGTCTTTTCGGTAGAACCGGAACTGCAGCGCGATGGACGCAGACGCATCAACCTCAATGTGGACTGGTCAAGCGAACTGGGGCGTCGGCTGGCAGACCGGTTCGGTCAGGAAGTGGCTGATGTGCTGCAGAACATCATGTCCGATGGTGGTATCGAGTTCGAGGACCTCTCGATGATCTTCCAGGTCATGGCCTCATTCGGCGTTGAGCCGGATGACTGGCCTGAGGCGCTCGACGCTTTGACGGTCACTGATGAAACGTACACGTTCGGCCGAGTTGATCTCAACACCGCAAGTGAAACAGTGTTGTTGGCGTTGCCGACGATCACTCCTGAGCAAGCGGCGGAAATTGTCCGTTCGCGCGATTCGCTCACCGCTGACGATCGTGCCACGATCGCGTGGCCAGCGATAGCGGGCATCATTGAGCCGAGTGCGTACCCGGAACTGGGCCGGTGGATGACCACTCGTAGCTGGACCTATCGTCTGCGTGTGGCAGTGGGTGAGGTGGATGCGGATGACCCCGACGGCCCGCTGGCGGATCCGGCTGTGTTCGAGATGGTGGTTGATCTGGCGGCCCCACACCCGCGGATTGCCTATTTGCGCAACACATCCATGCTTCGGAGTGCGGCTATGCTCAGTTCGTTGGATGTTGGTGGCAACTCACTTGCCCGTGACTGGTACGAGGAGGAGGAAACGTGGGTGGAACCCACGTTGGAAGAAGATGCTGCGCAATTCGACTGGCCGGATGAGGAGGAATCATGGCCGAGCGACGATCTCGCCGACGAAAGAGAGGAAATTGCACCTACCGATGCGCCGGCTGTGCGCCAGCGTCTTGGCCGCTGGCGTAGCGGACCGCGATCACCCTGACGTTTTAACCCCGAACACCTGTCACCTGCCTACACCCGCATGCCCCGCGACCTCATAGCTTTGGATATCACTCGAACGCGCGTTCGCGCGCTGCTCGGTCGTCGTGATGGGCGGTTGCTCAAAGTGCAGCGTGTGTGCGTGACGGATGTTCCTGATGACCTTGATGCAAGCGATGCTGAAGCCATGGGCAAGTGGGTCAGCCAGCAGTTGCGTGATGCTGGCTTCCCTCGCGCTCGCACAACCATCGCGCTGGCGCGGCAGCATGTCGGTCTGAAACGCCTGACATTGCCGACAACTGACCCTGCTGAGCTGCCGCAAATGACACGTCTGGCGATGCAGCGGCAGTTACCATTCGATGCGGAGACCGCCGCGATCGACTTCCTTCCTGTGGCTGCGACGGAAACCAGCACCACCGTGCTTGCGGTGGCCGTGCCGCAGGACATCCTCGACCAGGCCTTGCGTATCGCGAAAGCCGCGCGGCTCCCTGTTGATCGCGTCTCGCTTCGAGGTATGGGATCCGCGTTGTTGCTGAAACATCTCGGTGAGAAGACGCACCAGAGCATTCTTGCCGTTGATGTACTCAATGATGCCATCGAGTTCTGTGTGATTGATGAGGGCACGGTTCGATTTTCGCGATCAGCCGAGCTTGCGCGTCAGGATGACGGTACGTTCCTTCCCGATGCTGTGATCACCGAAACGCGGCGAACCTGGATGAGCTACCGCATCGGTGAGGACTCCAGCGATGTCCGTCATGTGGTGATCGTCGGAGACGCCGCCTTGGGCGAGAAGGTGGCTGAACCGCTTTCGAAGATGCTCAAGGTCGATGCGGAAGTGCTCGAGCATCATCCGTTGGTCAAGACCAACGGCCACGAGATGACGCGCGTCTGGCCGTTGGCTGGCTTGCTTTTGGAATCCAGTCACGGTGGGGAGACCATTGACTTTGCCAATCCGCGTAAAGAACCGGATGTCGCTGCTGCCAAGCGCAAACGCGTGTTTTTCGCCGCTTCGCTGGCGCTGCTGGTGGTCATGGGAACCTGGACGCTTGGCAAACGTGATCTTGATGCGCTCGAGAGGCGGGCGGATGAAATGGAATCCCGTTTGGCCCAGCTTCTCCCCGAGCGTGCCCGCTATGAGCGCGACAATTTCAAGCGTGTGCACATTGAGTTGTGGAAATCCACCAAGCCCGATTGGCTTGAGCACCTTGCATTCCTGACCACGCTCAAGCCCGATGCAGAGCGGGTCGTGCTTGATGGTTGGAACGCCAATGCAAGCATCTCGAATGTTGAGTTCAACCGTCGCAGCCGAGAGTGGTCGGCGCCGGGCCAGTTTAACATCGTGATTAATGGCGAGGCGATTGATCGCGCCACCGCCGACATGCTGCGCGACGGGTTGGTTCGTACCGCCGTGTATGCAACTAGTTCAACCGGGGCGGATACTGCAGGCGGTCGGCGATTGCCCTACGGCTTTACGTATCGGTTGACCACGGCTGACTCCGTGCCGATCGATGGTGAGGATGATGATGAATCGCGTGATGGTGGGGGTGAATCATCGTGAATGAGTCGCAGCAAAAATTGATGGTGGTGCTAGCGGCCGTCGGGGTTGGCATCGTGCTGTGGGGTGCGGTCCGTTTCGGATGGTATGCCCCACGGGCGGCAGAGCTAAACGAGCGTTTGGCTGAAGCGACATCGCGTGTCCAGTCAAATCAGGAAGCACTGGACAACAACGCACGAGTACAACGCCAGTTGCGTGATATTGTCGATCGGACCCTCGGGAGCAACGTTGAGTCTGTCGATCATCGACTGCGTACGCGCCTGAACCGCATCGCAGAGCAACTCGAGCTTGCCTCGCCATCGGTCAGTACAGGTCGGCCGACGGCGCGGCAGAATCCGGCGCGGTTGGTGTTCCCACGCACAGCCCCAGAGCTGCGCAACGAGATCGATTTTGTAGAGCTTGATGGGTCAATCTCGGCTGAAGGCACACTTGAGCAAGTCATCGCGCTGGTGGATCGCATCGAAGCGGAGCCGTGGATCAAGCGTATCCATTCTTTGCGGATCGACCCGAGGGACAACGGCCAGCGCTTTGCGGTTACCGCCCGTCTGACCACGCTCTTTCTGCCCGGCCGTTCGCCGTCGCAACAGCCGACTGAACCATATGACGCGGAGCGAATGGAGCGATTCGTTTCGCTGGTGCAGGTCAACCCGTTTCACCTGCCGCCGCCGCCAGCAACGGCATCGGAGCCCCCGCCACAACGGCCGCAGCAGGTCGCGCGGCAGGTGGAACGGTGGATGGTGACTGGCATCGCCCACGGGCCGGACGGCATCGAAGCATGGCTTCGCAACGCGAGGTCGGGCGAGTCGCGCCGGGTGGGCATTGGCGAGCGCGTCGATGATGCAGTACTCGTGGCAGCCAACAGGGATGAAGCGGAGTTTGAACGCCACGACCAGCGGTTGGTCGTGGCGATCGGAGGAATCTTGTCTGTCGAACGCTGAAGTGACGCGTTTGGCGACGTTGATCGTGTTTGAAGAGGAAATTGTCCAGGTCAGTCAGTACACACCAGTCTGTGTTGCATTAGACTATCAACCATTACTGGCGGAGCCAGACTCACCTGACCGGATCAGTTGGGGGTACATGAGGAGCGCAGGATGCGTTGCATAGCATTTTTTCCATCACTTGTGGTATTGGTCGTCGCATCGCTGCAGTGTCTCGGAAATACAGCCGAGGCATGGATCGAGCGTTCTATAGACGAACCCGAAGCGACTGATCGCACTGACCGCATCTCGTTCAACTTCAAAGACGCCAGCTTTGAGCAGGTGATCGATTTCTTCTCTCGCGCCACCGGTTTGCCGGTGATCTGGGAAGCCGATCCGCCTGCCGGCACGCTCAACTATCGTTCGCCTGCGTCGTATGACCGCGCCGAAGCCATGCGCGTGCTCAACATCATCCTGCAATCGCGCGGCGTGATGCTGCGCATCAGCGATGACATGCTGTATCTCCAAAAGCTCGACAGGATGCAGCGCAGCAACATTCCCACCTTCGTCGGCAAGTTGCCTGCTGAAGTCACGTCAGACCAGATCGTCACCGTGGTGCGGCCGCTGGATATCGCCATGGCTAAACCCATGGCGGAACGGCTGGCTGAACTTGTTGCGGAGTACGGCTCTGTCACTGCCATGGAGCAGCAGAACTCCCTCGTTCTCACCGAGACAGCCGCCCAAGTGCGGCGGTTGTTGATGATCATCGATGAAGTCGATCGAGCTGACCCCGACAGCCAGGTCGAAATCTTCACCATTGAGCACGCCAAGGCATCGGAACTGCTCGAACCACTTACCGCCCTGATGAGCCGCCGCATTGAACGCTACGTCGTCGATCAGCGCGGCCAGCAGACATTGACCGAAGATGAGGAGATGCTCGACCTGACGATCTCGGCTGATGATCGCACCAATTCCATCATCGCCCGTGGGACGCAGGCGCGCATCCAGGCCGTGCGCGATGCCATTGCTTTGCTTGATGTTCCCGCTGTCACCGGAGCGCGCTCCATCCGCACTGTTGCGCTCACCGTGCTTGCCCCGCGAGATGCTGCCCGGCGGCTTAACGAGGTGTACAGCAAACTGCCGGATCGCGAGCGTCCAACCGTCATCGCTATGGATGACTTCGGCCAGGTGACCATCGTTGGCAACAGCCGCGCGATTGATGAAGGCGTTGCACTGCTGCGGGAAATCGACGGCGGCAACGAAACCCACCCTGGTGATACACATCGGCTAATGACCGTCGTTACGCTCGAACACGCTCAGCCCGCGTCGATCATCAACGCCTTGCGCGGTTTGCTCAACAATCGCCAGGTCGCGGTGACGAAGATGGTCGCTGGTGCTGATGGCGAGTCGATCATCGTCTCCGGTCTTGCCAGCGATGTTGCGAACATCGAGTCCATCATCCCCGCGCTGGATCGACCCGCTCGCGTGGACCGTGAGGTACGCATTCTCACGCTCGAATCGCCAATGGCCGGACGGGCCGTCAGTCGTGCTCGTGAACTGTTCGCCAAGCAGACTGAAGGCGATGAAACGGCAGCCGCGCTGGTCATCGAACTCAACGAGGATGATCGCGTGCTCACGCTGGTCGGAACTGCCGCAGCAATCAACACGTTCACTTCCACACTTCGCGCGGTGGAAAGCGCCACCACCATTAACCGCGAGACCCGGCAGATTCGCCTGACCCATGCCGAGCCCAGCCAGATCGTCACGCCGCTGCGAACCCTCGGCAGGCAATTGCTTGAGTCCAAAGACGAGCCGTATGTCGAGCCGCGCATTGAGCCGGTCGATCCGCTCAACGTCATCCTCATCTCCGCGCTGCCGAACCAGTTCAGCGTGCTCAACAGTCTGGTCGAAACACTCGATCGCCCTGATCCATCCGACTACCAATTCCGTGTCATGTCACTCGCGGGCGTGAGCAAGCCCAGCGAGTTAATCAAACGAACCGGCGCCGCCTATGACATCCTCACACGCGGACGCGATGATGATGATCGGCTGGAAAAGCCCACCGTCGAACACGATGAACTCACCGGCAACCTGATCGTCTCCGGCCGCACCGAGGCAGTGGGGCTGTACGAACGCGCTCTCAGCGAAGCGCGGCAACTGATGCCGCCTTCGCGCGAAGGCCGCATGATCGCACTCCGGCAGGCCAATGCGACCGATGTACTGCAGCCACTGCGCGACCTGCTCGATCGCACCGGTTCCATCGACACTGCCCGCACCATTCCTTCGCCGGTACTTGAAGTCGTGGAACAGACGAATAGTCTGTACGTTGTCGCCGA
>PWVT01000299.1 GCA_003562195.1 Phycisphaeraceae bacterium
GACACTCAACGGCCAACTGGCGATCGGCAAGAACGCCCTTGTCGCCTTCAACACCTTCGATGGCTACAATTTCGAGGACGCGATCGTTATCTCCGAGCGGTTGGTCAAGGATGACACCTTCTCGTCCATTCACATCGACTCGTTTGATGTCGAAGTCCGTGAAACGAAGCTCGGCCGAGAAGAATTCACGCGAGATATTCCCAATGTGTCCGAGAAGGCACTTCGTAATCTCGACGAGAATGGAGTGATTCGCGTCGGTGCTCGCGTTGGCCCTGGCGACATTCTCGTCGGCAAGGTGAGCCCGAAGTCCAAGAGCGAACTGACTCCGGAAGAGAAGCTGCTGCACGCGATCTTTGGTCGTGCAGGTGAGGATGTGAAGAATGACTCGCTGGAGGTGCCGGCTGGTACTGAAGGCATCGTCATCGGCACCCGGCGATTCTCTCGTCGAATGCACCTGTCCGATGAGCAGAAGAAGCATCTCAAGCAGGAGATGGCTGATTACGAAACCGAGATGAACGGCAAGGCCATTCAACTGTTCCGCCAGATGATCGCTCAGATCAACGAACAGCTTGGCACAGAAATGGTTGACCCATACACGCGACAGAAGGTTGGTGTTTCGGATATTCCCGAGGTCATCCTCGAACAGATTGAAAATTTCAACGAGAAGTGGATCAAGGGCAGCAAGGAAGTCAAAGAACTCGCCATGACGGTGTACGGCCAGTTCTGGCCTCGCATTGCTGCCATTGAGGACGAGAAGCAGCGTAAGCTGGCGCATATGAAACGAGGGGATGAACTCCCCTCGGGCGTGCTCGAAATGGTCAAGGTCTATCTGGCCACAAAGCGGCAATTGTCTGTTGGCGACAAGATGGCCGGCCGTCACGGAAACAAGGGTGTGATCGCCCGACTGGTGCCAGAGGAGGACATGCCGTTCCTGGAGGATGGTACGCCAGTTGAGGTCCTGCTCAATCCGCTGGGCGTGCCTTCGCGCATGAACGTTGGTGAGATTCTTGAGCTGCATCTCGGTTGGGCTGCGAAGGTGCTCGGCTTCCAGGCGGTTACCCCGGTGTTCGACGGAGCCACGGAAGGGGAAGTGCTCGCCGCCATTGACGAAGCGAACCAGCAGATCGACGCACAGTTGACGGAGTTTGAGGAGACTGGCAAGAACCCCGGCGAACCGCGTCAGCTTCTTGCCAAGATCATGCACGGCGGCAAGGTGCAGTTGTATGACGGCCGCACCGGCGAGGCGTTTCATCAGCGTTCGAGCGTTGGTTACATGTACATGCTGAAGCTGCACCACCTCGTTGATGACAAGATTCACGCACGCGCCACCGGCCCATACTCGCTCATCACTCAGCAGCCGCTCGGTGGCAAAGCCAGAACCGGCGGCCAGCGCTTCGGTGAAATGGAAGTGTGGGCATTGGAGGGGTACGGCGCGGCATACGTGCTTCAGGAATTGCTGACCGTCAAGAGTGACGATGTCGAGGGTCGCACCAAGATCTATGACTCAATGGTGAAGGGTACGAATACGCTCGAAGCCGGCATGCCGGTGGTATTCGATGTTCTCTGCCATGAGATCCGCGGCCTGGGTATGAACATCGCGCTTGAGAAGCAGCAGATGGATGGCGGGAGCTTGTTGTAAATCACCATTGAATGTCGGCGATTGAATCGCTGGCTGATTCGAAAGTAGCTGAAAGCTATTGGCTGAAAGCTGAGACTAGACTATGGCAGAAACCGTTTATGATCGCGTCAATGACTTCGGCTCGGTAAAGATTACCCTGGCCAGCCCCAACGACATTCGCTCGTGGAGCTTCGGTGAGGTGAAGAAGCCCGAGACGATCAACTATCGCACCTACAGGCCGGAAAAAGATGGCCTGTTCTGCGAGCGCATCTTTGGCCCGGAACGCGACTATGAGTGTGCCTGCGGCAAGTACAAAGGCACCAAGTTCAAAGGCATCATCTGCGATCGTTGCGGCGTCAAAGTGACGCACAGTCGCGTGCGTCGCAAGCGCATGGGCCACATCAATCTCGCAGCGCCGATCGTGCACATCTGGTTCTTCAAGGCCTTGCCCAGCCGGCTTGGTACCTTGCTGCAGATGAAGACGGCGGATCTGGAGAAGGTGATCTACTTCCAGGATTACGTGGTCATTGATCCCGGCACGACGGACATGGAGTTCAAGCAGGTGCTCACCGAAGACGAGTACCGCTCTGCCGTTGAGAAGTATGGCTCGACTGCGTTCGAGTGCCTGATGGGTGCCGACGCCGTTCGTGAACTGCTCAACAACCTCAACCTTGACGAAGTCGCGTTTGAATTGCGCGATGAACTCGGCAAGACGCGGTCCAAGCAGAAGATCAAGGATATTTCCAAGCGATTGAAGCTCGTCGAGCAGATTCGCAATAGTGAGAACGACCCGGCGTGGATGGTGATGGATGTCATTCCCGTCATCCCGCCGGACCTGCGTCCGCTTGTGCTGCTTGAGTCTGGCAACTTCGCCACCTCCGATCTGAACGATCTGTACCGTCGTATTATCAACCGCAACAACCGTCTCAAGAAGCTCATGGACCTCAACGCTCCCGAGGTCATCATTCGCAACGAGAAGCGAATGTTGCAGCA
>PWVT01000025.1 GCA_003562195.1 Phycisphaeraceae bacterium
CAGGCGGAAGTTCGAGCATCATTGTTCGCGCCAGCGTCGCATCGTTGTTCGATGAGTGACACATTGCAAGAAAGTGCTCTGATTCGAGCAGTCGTTCCGTGGTGATGACAGCTACACTCAGGGCCTCAATGCGACGGCGCCGGCTGAAGAGGACTGTGGGAACCAGCCAGATACCGGGGATCGGCTCAACGGCCTCAGGATTGGTACACTCACGCCATTGCTCAACACAACGCATCAGGGCGCGCCGGAACATGGCCGATCCACAGAAAAAATCCGCCGTCCAATCACTTCCGCGCACCGGAGCTGAAGTAATCTTGCCGACGTCATTGCATGTAATCAGAACCACACCTGCTTGTCGGAGTGATTGTTGCAAGCTGTTTTGGTCCAGACTGATCGTGGTATGGACACGCTGCTGCTTCACGTTGCCTCCAAACTCGACGACACACCGTGCTCACCGGTGGCCGAGGACTGTGCCTGCCCTCCCAAGAGTTCCTTGACTTGTTGCACGATTGCGCGTGGACTGAACGGCTTGCTCAACACATCTTTGATGTTGCCGATGGCCAGGTCATCGTCATCCAGTGCATAGCCACGTGCGGTGAGAAGTAGAACCGGAATCGTCTTGGTCAGACTGTTCTTGGCTAATGCCTGACACAGTTCTAGACCCGTCATGTACGGCATTTGAAAGTCGGTGATCACAATGTCCGGAGCGATTGCAATCGCCTGTTCCAGACCTTCCTCACCATCCGAGGCGGTGAACACTTCATAACCGGAGTTACGCAGCTTCAGTGAGAGCACCTGCACGATGTGCGCTTCATCATCGACGACGAGAACCTTCCGTGACATGCCTCACTCCTTCCTTGGCCAGCTGATGACCGTAACCCGTTCGTCAGGCCGCCGCCTGCGACCCTGCGTAACGCATGGGCACGGAGAACCAGAATTTGGATCCCATACCCAGCTTCGACTCCACACCGATCTGTCCGTAATGGACGGTTTCGACGATGTGCTTACACAAGCTCAGGCCAAGACCGGTACCCTTGGCGACGCGCTTGTAATTTTCGACCCGATAAAACTTGTCAAAAACCTTTCCCAGTGCATCAGGGGGAATGCCCAAGCCAGTATCCGCAACAGACACCAATACGCTGCGCGTGAGATTGTCTGAATCCGCAGAAATCGTGATCCGACCACCTTCTGGTGTGTACTTCACAGAGTTAGAAGCAAGATTCACAAGGACCTGATAAAGCATGTCAGCGTCACCTTCGACGGTAAGGTCAATTCCTGCGACCTTGGTGTGCAGGGAAATGCCTTTCTCGCGTGCATGCGGCTCCAGAGACTGCACGACGCGACTTATCAATGGCTTCATATCGACGTTCTCACGTTCGATCTGAACGATTCCCGCTTCGATACGGCTGATGTTCAGCATATTGTCGATCAATCGTCCCAGTCGTTCTGTTTCGTTTTGGATGATCCGATAAAACTCGTTGCGGGAATCTTCATCGCTGGCCTCGCCATCGACGAGCATTTCCACGTATGCGCGAATTGACGATAGTGGCGTGCGAAGCTCGTGGCTGGCCTTGGATACGAAATCTGTTTTCATTTGTGCAACTTCACGTTCTCGAGTGAGATCGTGCAGAATTGTCACCACACCGCCAACCTCGTGCTTATGGTTCTCAACGCATGCCAGCGTTACGTCGTACACGGTAATGCGTCGACCCTCCGTACCGTCTTCCTCGATGCACGGCGATGACAGTTCATGCTCAATGTGGCGAGATTCGCTGAAATTGGCGGCCTCGCGGGTGTCATTCACGAACCGACAAATTCGCTCATCAGGAATGACACGGTCAATTGGTCGATGAATGGATTCCGTCAATTCAAAGCAGAACAGATCTGCTGCAGCGTTGTTTGCCATTACGATTTCATTGAACGGATCCGTCACGATGACCGGATCATGCAGTGCATGCAACACTGCCTCCACCTGGCGGCGCTCTGCCTCTGAAACACGGTGGCGGATTTCGAGGTCGCGCAATTGGTTGCGAAGGTTCTGTTCACGCTGCTGGAACTGATCCACAGCGCCAATAAACGCCCATGTGATGGGCTTGAGAAACGCCACCGGCTTACGATCACCGCCTGGAACGTTGGTCGCACTACCTTCGCTTTGAACCCCCTGCCCAGCAGCTTCGATGTACTGCTTCAAATCTAGAAGTGCACGGTCGATTATGACCCCCAGCGGGAGCAGGATCGCAGCAAACACGAACGAGAACATCGCGATTGGTACGAGCAGCGTCATGATGATCGACGCTGTTTCTGTATCACCACTGCCACGCGGATGAATCCAGGAGATCATGAACATCACCAGCAGCGACATTACGGTGAACGTGACCAGAAGAATCAGACTGGCGAATTTTCCGGCTTTCACAGGGTTTGTTCCGGTTCTAGGGATAGTCGATCATGGACGCGGCTCAACACAGAAGAGCTGACCCGTGCAATCATTCATTCATGGGTACCGTGGACAGCCGTGGTAATCCTGCCTTGCTATTGCTGTACAACCACTTGGCTTCTCGTGAATCGGGGGAAATCCCCAGCGCATACCCATACATCTCAAGTGCCTGCTCATGGCGTCCCTGTTGCTCAAGAACCAGCCCTAGCAATAGATGCGGCAGCGCGGTACCGCGCTCATCACCGCTACCGGGGGCACGATCGATCGCCTGTCGGAGAAATCGATCCGCGTCAGTGAATTGACCTCGTTCGTTCGAGTAGATGGCACGAAGGGCATACCCCTCGTACCGATTGGGTGCCAAGGCAATGACGCGCGTGGCAGCTTCAGCCACGCGACGCATGTCACCGAGTTCCCATGCCAGAGCTCCCAGTTCGATCCACACCTCTGGATCGGCCGGAGCGATTCGTGACAGTTCCATATAGAGATCGCGGGCTTCGCGATTACGCTCAAGGAACAGAAGGCAGCGCGCTTCCAGATGCATCAGGTCAGCACGCCGTACCGTAGACATGCGATGCAACTGACCAATCGTGTCATGGCACTGGGCATACAGGCCTGCGGCATATTGCGCCCACGCCAGTTCCTCCAGCAGCATCTCATCATCAGGATTGAGCAGGCGCGCTTGTGAGAACAATCGGGCGGCAAACTCCGGTTCGCCCTGCAACAAGGCAATGTGACCAAGCAGATGGCGCAGTGCTGCGTTATGTTCAAAGTAAGCCAGGCGAGGTTCGATCAACTCACGTGCAGTGTCATATTCGCCCAACGCAATTTTTGATTCGGCAGCCGCCAGCAGGTACTGCGCATTAGATTCCTGAAGCCCTGCGGCCTTCATGTAGCGTTCATGCGCTTGCTCATGATTTGACCATCGCTGGAAGACGATGCCTGAAAAGTAATGTGCCTTGGCAAGCGTTTCCGCATGCGACGCCGGTTCGGTACCACGACGCGAGGCAACCTCCCGGCTTTCACCGGTCAACTCGACAGCAGTGTCAAATGCACGCAGAGCTCTCTCGAGCCGGTGCGTTTCCAAGAAAATGCGGCCCTGAAGCAAATGAAACTGAGCTGCGTTTGGGAACCGATCTATTGCGGCGGTGATGTCACGCAGCGCACGATCGAACTGACCAACTTCAAACGCTCGGCTGGCCTGATCGTAAGAGATCTGAGCGTTGACGAGGCCCATACGGTCTCGTGCTTCAGAACGTGCTTCGAGACCGGCTTTCGTCGGTCCGCCGCACCCGATGAGCAAGGCGCCTGAGCAGATGGCACCTGCCAGAGCAGGAATGATTCGAGCTATTGTGGCCATGGTTGTTTCCATTTCTTTGATATCTGCGAATAACACCGTCCACCGCCAGCAGCAGTACGACACAGCTGCTGGCAGTGGACCGATGAGTGCATTACTGATCAAGGGGGACTGTTGCGAACTCAGTGGCTTCCATATCGGTGTGGCTACTGGGTAGTGTTGACCACTGTGGCCAAGAGATTCCCGGATAGAAGCGCATGAGCATGTCACGAACGGCCTTGTCGTCGTACACAAATTGCTGCTCATCCAACTCAAGCTCGTCGTGCGAGGAGTCGTCCATGGGCAGCGAAATGCCTTCGTTGCTCTTCACCGATGACTTGCCACGGGTCATTGCTGGTGCTGCCGGCCGGTCGGAGAAATCCGATTCGTACATGAACGCGATTTCACTATCATCATGCTGAGGGATTACCGCACCGAGCTTACGGCGGAAGACACGCTCCATGACGGATGCCTCGTGACTGGCTTCACGCACGCCGGTGACATGCTGACGAAGCTTGATAATCTCAGGCTGGTTTGCATCCAGACGCAGTGAGTTGGTGATGTAGTAATGCGCTTTGTCCAAATCACCACGTTGAAACGCTTCCATTGCCTGCTGGTTGTAGCTGGCGGTCACGCGAGTTCGACTAAATGGCAACAAGCCGGCTCGGCCACCGACAACGACTGAATCAGCGTATGACAGCGTGTCGCGCCCCATTTCCCACAGCGTCTCGTCTTCGATGATTGAAGGTGTGATGAGGAAGATGATTTCGTTGCGAACAACAGCATCTTCCTGACCACGGAAGGCCGCCCCGACTACTGGAATGTCACCAAGCAGTGGCACTTGACGACGAGTGATCGATGTGGATTCTCGGAACAGTCCGCCAAGCACCAACGTCTGGCCATCGCGTACACGAACATTGGTCGTGAGTTGGTTGGTGATTTCGTCGGGAATTGTCACTGGCCCCTGGCTGCCAGCGCTGGAAACGTTTCGGAGGTTGGCTTCAGAGACGCGCGGCGCGAGTTCCAAGCGCACCATGCCGTCACGGGAGATGAATGGACGGAACACTAGGTGAATACCGGTATCGAGAAACTCAACCGTTTGTGTGGAGGTCGTTTCCGTTGCCGTAGTCGAGAGATAGCCAACCTTGGTTCCGACGAGCACCTCTGCACGCTGGCGGTTGAGCGCCATGATCTTTGGACGAGCCAGAATCGTCGAGTCAGTCACTTCGTCAAGAACTCGTAGGAAGACACTGATGTCATCGCGCACGACACCGACTTTGAGACCACCCCGCCCAGCGGTATCACCGACAGTCGTCCCAACACCAACCGCGCGATTGTCCTCTGGCTGGAAGCCATCGGAGCTGGCGCCCTGAAGCAGCTGGTTCACCGGATTGAGCGGCGCAACGAGATCGGTGAAGTTCACCGAACCCAGCACCGTAAAGTCCACACCAAACGCGTTATCTTCGTTCAACGCAGTCTGAAGAATCGTCGCTTCAACCAGAACCTGTTGCGGCGGTGTGTCGAGCGAGCGGAGCAGATCTGCAATGGAGTCAAGATTCTCTGGGTAATCGTTCACGACGATCTTTGCCGTAAACGCATAATTATCTGCACCACCGTCAGTCATGTTCGGCTGGAAGCCGATTGGTACATCACCACGCACTGAGATGCGCCCATCATCACTGAGTAGCGGCTCGACGAACTCGTTTGCATCTGAAGCGGCGAGATGTTCGAGTTCGAAGATGCGCCAATCCGTTTGCCGCTGAGCTCGTTCAATCTCCTCAAGCTCAGCTTTGGTGTAAATGTAGATAAAATTACCTTCTTCGATGTAACCGTAACCATTGACACGAAGGATTGAGTCAAGAGCTTCGTGGAAGGTGACATCAAAGAGGTTGGCACTAACCGTGGCCGACACACTCTTACTGGTGATAATGTTCTTCTTGCTCTGAATCGAGAGCATCTGCAGCACTTGGGCCAGGTCGGTGTCCTGGACTGCAAGGTCTACGGTTCCGTAGTCAGTGACTTTCACATCAGTGTCACCATTTTTCTCCCCGGGGCTTTGCCCACTTACCAGGGATGCCGGCAGTGCCACGGCTGCCAGTGCTGTGCAAAGCACACAAACGGACAGTGTGGGCGAAAAAAAAGATGAGCCAGAGAATTGATTGATCGTGTTCATTTCGGAAAACTCCGTCGAGCAGAAGCGTGTGACATCAACCTTGCTGCATTGGGTCAGTGGTCTTGCGGTGTGGACGGTTCAACGCCGCCCTGGTGTTGCTAACATTCTTTCAAATCGGCGACCCTCATACTCCACCACCGCGGATCGCTCTCGCACTTCAACCAGTCGAAATCGCGTTTGGTTGTTTCCCGCCGCGGTGGGGACTGGCACTTCATCGTTCAGTCGATACGTCCTTCCATTGATGACTACCAACGGCAGTCCACCCGACCCGGGGGCCAACATGACTGCCTCAAGTTTCAGCCGATCGGCCAAGGCGCTAAGCCGGGCCTGCTCGGACTGTTGAGAATCTTCGGCCCGTTGCGAAGTCGACTTGCCCCCATCTTTTCCAACATTTGAGGGGTCAACCCTGCGCGGGAAGTGTTCGTGACTGATAACAAATGGGTCACGATGCGGATCAGATGAAAGAACCACACGTAAACGCTGTTTTCCCTTACTCAAATGCGATGAATTCGAATTCGAGTCAGTCTGTTCGGACTGTGAGGGTGAGACTGTCCGCATGGCCTGCGCAGACTCATCTGCAACCACGGTGCGCGGCGTGTTGGTAATGACAATCAGTCGCGCCCACAGAAGCAGGCCAACACCCAGCGCCGCACAGAAAAGGCCAAAACGCCGACGATCTGACGTAAGTTGAATCCAGAGCCGTCGCAAAGTCACGGGTACATTCATTGATGTTCCCTCACTTTCGCTGGTTCAGTGGGGTCGTAGATGGCCTCCAGCGCGATTGCTGCCGTCACCACGGGATCGTCACCAATGTCCTGCTGTCGTGCATTACCTCCTCGTCCGCCTGTAGTGTTCATCCGCACGCTGCTTATGCGCATCAAGTCGTTCATGGATTCGGCCACGCGCAGCACTTGAAAGACTGACTCGAACTTGGCTTGCATTTCCGCGTGGAGCGGAATCGCCATCGCTGCTACTTCAGAATCAGAAACCGCTGAGGCCGGCATACCCTGTCGCAAACTCCAATCTCGCACAGTCGTACCATCGACTGGAGGAGACAGCTGCTGCATAACATGCGCAATACGCGGAGTAGTGGGGATATTGCGGAACTCGTTCGCTACACGATCTCGGGCCTCATACAGTTGGCGCTGCAGGTCGTGCACATGTTCTGCACGCCCGATGTTGCTTTCCACCTCCTCGCGCAGAAGCTGTGCGTCCTTGCGAACACCCTGTATTTCTCTGCGAACTGGCACAATGAGAAGCGCAGTGCCGAGCAAGAGCACGCCAAAGAACAGTGCGCCAGTCAGGAGAAGATGCTTGGCGTTAGACATCATTGGGCGTAATCCCCTATTGCATTGGCCGACGCGGTCGCCTTGATTACTTCATACTGATGATCGAGATCCAACCGGAAACTGATGCGAAACTCGCGAGCGATCGTGTCTCGCACGGCTCTGGTGCGGCTGAAATCAAGTGTCACCTCTTCAAATCCCTCGCGATTCTGCAATCGCATCACTAAACGGGCAATCTCATCGTCTGTCAGGGCAAAACCGGACATTTCTCCGACCAGCAAGCGAGGAGGTCGAGCATCGTCCGATGCTGCTCCGCGAATCATTCGTGCAGCGCGACGTTCACCAGCTTCAAGGTCAATCGCTTCGAGCGTCACGCTTGTGGGCAGTTCATTGACAAGCGTGGCAAGAACCGAGCTGATGTCGAGTGGCAAGGCAAGACGTTCGTACATAGCGATATACCGTGTAATCTCCGCAAGTTCTTTTTCCAGAAGGTGGGCTTGGCGTTCAGCAGCATGCACTGCCTCGGCTTGTTCACTTGCCACGTCAAGTCGCTGTCGTTCCCGATCCAATTGCCACCTTGATTGCGTTGCAAACACCACAATGATCAGTACTGCAGCTACAACGGATGTGATCAGGCGTCCGGTGCGGGCCCCCATTTCGCACTGGCGACGAATCGATTCCGGTAGCAAGTCGATGTTTCGCTGGCTCATGCTGCTTCCCCCCTGACGCTTCGCGTCGTGAGCAACCGTTCATCGGACTTGGAGTTGTAAAGACCACGTAAGCTCAATCCTGCTGCGGAGGCCCAACAAGCAGATGGTCCACTCGTTCGATGCATCGTTTCCTGCACTTCACGATTGAGTGATTGGAGTGTGCCATCATCATCATCAAATGCGACGGGGATCTTGCATGCGCTACTCAGCATTTCACCAAGATTCGGCTCCAACCCATCTCCACCAGCAACGAGAATCTTTTCCGGTGGTCGGCCACGGAAGGTCACACCGTAGTATCGAAGGCACAATGTCACTTCCTTGACCAACTCCCCAATAAGCGGGCGCACTGCGTCGAATACAGCACGGTCAGTTGAAGATTCGGCCTTTGTATTCTCTTCCCTGATGACCGCGTCCTTCTGTGAAATCCGCACACGGCGAAGCTCTGTAGCTGCTGCCTGGTCCATCTGTAGATGATCAGCAACCGCCTCGTCGAACTTTCGACCACTTGTATCAATCCGTTTGCAGAACGAAATCTGATTGCCACGAAGTATCATCAGGGTCGAACCAGCTCGACCTACGTCAAGTACGGCTCGCACATGGTGCGTATCGCCTTCGCGGCGGTACTGTCGACTAAAAACCCTCGCTAATGCTGCAAAGTCGGTGTCGACTGCCACTGGACGGAGTCCGGCATCGAGTATGGGCTTAAGCCGTGCATGCAGTACTGCATGTGATGCAGCAACGAGCAGGACTTCCTCGCGGCTGTCGCCGCTTTGTAGAGACGCACCAGTGCGCAATCCAACGACTTCCATGGCAGCGCGATCGATGTCAAACCGCTGAGCTGCTTCCCATGCAGCTGCCTCCTGCAACTCGTGATCTGGCATCTTCGGCAGACGTACGGACTGGACGAATACATCGTGCCGTGGCACACTCACGACGCATCTCCGTCCCGTAAAACCACCAGAAGCGATGGCCACACGAAGACGATCCGCAAGTGTTGTAGATTCTTCGGCCGTGAGAGAACCATCATCATTCGGCAACTGCACCTCCGCAGCTCCGACGACGTGAAGGTCAAGACCCTGCTGGCGAAGTTGCAGCATCCGAATCGCGTTGGATCCCCAATCAATACCAAGCGATCCAATTGAGAATGAGAGTCGGCCTCCAAACATGTGCTTCCTTCTGCGGTTAACGGTCTGAATGCTTTGGCCACGCTGCGATCAGTCGTCGATACGTTCTACGGTGAGTTTTCCAGTGAATGGCGAGACGTTGATCCGATACGTCGCTTCATCAGATGTCACGATGATGTGCCCGCCAGTTCCGGGAACACTCCCTCCGGAGCGAACTGTTCCACCAAGCTGGTCATAGCTGATGTAACGGTTCCCACCATCAATTGAAACCTCGCCGACACTCACACCTTCAAAGCGTCGATCCTCATTGAAATTCACAATGTACTGATGCGCAATACCAGCTCGCCCCAGTGGGTCGTAGAGGTAATCTGCGGTGTCCGGATCGAATTGTTCGTCAAAGTCACCCTGGGTCACGCGAACAATGCAGTAGCCACTGCCATCAGCAAAGAAGTGAACGCGGCGAAACTCCTGATTGGCTAACGCATCGGACTGGGCAAAGTTGAGATCAACGATGATCATGCGCACAGCCGCCTGAGTTTCCAGCGAACTGCGACCAACCATGTATGGAACCAACAAAGAGCCGGCAAGACCGAGCAGTGAAATCACAAGAAGGAGCTCGATCAGCGTGTAGCCCGATCGTCGCCACTTCATCGAATTATTCGCGCCTTGTTGCATCGAACCAGATTCTCTCAACAATGCTTTATTCGCTCTTTTCCAATTCGTCCGCTGAACTGCGGCGAATCTCACTTGCATTCACTACGTGTACGCGCAGTGTGCCGCGATCAAGTAAGCGATTAGTCTCGTTTACGGACTGCCGCACTTGACGCATCGACTCAATCAAGCGCTGGCGCTGCTCACCGGCGCTGGTCATCCCTCCTGCTCCTTGGGCTCCAGCACTTTGCACCATCGGTGGTTGATTCGCCAACTGCGTCCAAACAAGCACTGCAAGAAGAACGGCGTTGACGGTAAGAATTCCATTGAGGTAAGTACCCTGTCGCATCGTGACTCCTTCATTCCTGAAGCAGAGATGAACCTGCGGACGGATCAGCCATCGCTATCAAAGCGGCAGCAACGTCTTTTCCATCGGCTGAATCCGGTGCCCAGGTAAGGACGATCCGCAGCAACTCTACTGAAGGCCTTTCCAGTTGCATGTCCGATATCCCAGTCGCCAAGATGCGCGGAGAAACCTCCGGGTTGGCGCGCCACTGATCAGCGAACCCGGGTCGTTCGACCGACGAGCGTGCAAACGCAATGCGATGTCCCGTGTCGGATGGAGCGTGTTCGAACAGAACGATGGTCTGGAGCACCCGACTGTGACTAATCAACACTACTTCATCTGCTAATACGTGTTCGTCAGCTTCTCCGGAGACTCGGAGGACCAACTCGGCGTATGGTGATGCTCCCCGCGGCTTGATTGCAATGATCTCCTTGCAAGACGCAATCATCGAAGCCAACAAGTCAAGGGTTTCCTGATGTCGCTCGTTGCTCGCTTCGATGGCCTGTGGCTGGTCACGAGTTGCGTAGAGGGAAGCTGGCATGGCAAAATAAGCTGCTGTGGCGAAGACGCACGCAATACTGAACGTCACGAGCACGCTTGTAAGCACTGAGCCGCGAGCGGGACGGTGGCGTGGAGAATACATGGGACCGCGAGTGAACATGCCTTGGGAGAATTGCGACAAGCGACGCGGAAAAAGAAGAGCCGACGCGTTTCCGCGTCGGCTCTTGAAGTGCTTAGTCGAGACCAGATTTACCAGTCGACCAGATCACCGTCGGCATCGAATGCATAGAGCACGCGCTCGTCAGCATCCCAATACCAGCCGTCATCGGCACCGGGGGACGTGTCGGTGGTGACACCAGTCACGTTGTTCCGAAGTGCGTTGCGGGGCTCAGACTGCAGATATCGCTCGCCATCGCCAGCATCGTTGGCGTTGAGCAAACGATCCCAGTTGGAGCCATCGAAGCGGTCGGCCGGGTTCTTGATGTTCCACAGCTCAATCTGGCTTCGTACCGTCTGAAGCTGGCTCTGTGTGCTGCTCAGCTGCGCATCGTCCGCGGCGCTGGTGAACTGTGGGATGACGATCGCGGCGAGGATGCCGAGGATCACCACGACGATCAGAATTTCGATGAGCGTAAACGCTCGCTTGGCTGCACGGTGCTTATGCATGACAACTTACTCCTTGAAAAGACTTGCAAGACTTTCGGCTGGGCCGTTGATTCCCGCGGGATGTTCCCGCATTCCATTCGTGCCCGCTCCTGATGACACAAACCGCTGAACTTACGCAGCCCAGCCGGCGAAGTACCAGCAACACGATCAGGCGATGCTGGTCGCAGGCATTCTGCCGAGGGCGGGCTGGACACCTTCCCCTCCGGGGGCGTCGTAAGCCGGCCTGCCTCGGCACGTTGCCGTTGCACTTTCAAAGTGCACGATTCGTATCGACGTTGTGCGACTGACGATGGAGTGATTGGTGGAAGTTGCGCGTTGTGGTGACTGCGCAAACCGAACAGCTTCGCACACGCTGGTGCGATAAGTCATCGCGGGTCCCGTTCCCGCAAGCATTGCAAATACATCAGAAAGATGAAAGCCCTGAGTGGCTCACGCTGCCAAGCGTGCTTCAAACTCGATCGCCACGCGGTAGCCATTGCCACATGGCGTGCATCGGAGGACGACGCCACGTTTGGCGATCTGTCCCGGCTCCGCAAATCCGATCGAGACCGCCGTCCCCGGCTCGATCACGCTATGGCTGATTGCTCCCATCCCTCCATGAGAAAAATCCTGGACGTTCAGTTCATGGATGCGGCCAAACTCATCTCCCCCCACACGAAACGCTGTCGCTGTTGTCCGCATCGGCCATCGATCAGTGGCACGCCGCTCGAACCGCAGCGGTGCAGAATCGTCTTGATGGTCAGCCGGGGCACTTTGTGTTGCGACATGGCTCATGCGTCACCTCGAGTCTGAAAGCAATGGCAGTCCGTCGCACATGACATGTGCGAGCACCATGTTTTCGGACGATTCAGCCAGCGACTTTATCAACGACGGATGAGATCGGCGATTCTTATCGCTACTATGCCGCCATGAAGACTCTGTCAGACACCTCCCTTCGAACACGCCCTTTCGCCGCCATTCATCCAAAGCCGGAGAAGGCCGCTCACGTCGCCTCAGTGCCCTATGACGTGATTGATGCCGCGGAAGCCCGTGAACTCGCTGCCGGCAATCCCTTCAGCTATTTGCACGTCATTCGCTCAGAGATCGATCTTCCCGAATCCACGAATCCTTATGACGATGCGGTGTACGAAAAGGCCCACGAGAACTTGCAGGAGTTTCTCAAGAACGGCACTCTTGTCCGAGAAGATGAACCGGCTATGTACATCTATCGGCAGGTGATGGACCACCGAGAGCAGTACGGCGTTGTCTGCTGCTGTCACATCGATGATTACCTCAACGGTGTTATCAAAAAACATGAAAAGACGCGTCAGGACAAGGAGGACGATCGCACACGTCATGTACTCACTCTCAATGCCAATGCAGAGCCGGTCTTTCTTACGTATCACGAGCGTCCGGAAATTAATGAACTGGTCCGGCGCGATACGAATGAACGGCCGATGTTTCACTTTAACGCACCTGACGGCGTGACACATACGGTCTGGCGCGTGGAAAATGCACACTCGTATGTCGAAGCATTTGCGGGCGTGAGCGCGGCGTACATCGCCGACGGACACCATCGCTCTGCCAGTGCTGCGCGAGCCGGTGCAGAACGCCGTGCAGCGAATCCACAACACACGGGCGACGAGGAATACAACTGGTTCCTGACCGTTCTATTCCCTCACACGCAACTACACATCCTTCCTTACAATCGCGTCGTCAAAGATCTAAACGGTCACAGCCCGGAAGCGATCATGGATGCGCTGTCATCAATCGGCGCACTGGCGCGCGACAGTGGTGAAACTGATCCACAGCATCCCGGAACAGTCTGCTTCTATCTTGACGGGGCCTGGCATACTTTTTCGTTTCCCACATCCGCGATTGATCCGACCGACCCATTCAACTCGCTGGATGTATCGTTGCTCCAGAGCCGTGTGCTTGAGCCCTTACTTGGCGTCGGCGATCCTCGAACCGATAAACGTATTGATTTCGTCGGTGGAATCCGTGGAACGCAAGCATTACAGCGGCATGTGGAGTCAGGCAGAGCAGCTATTGCGTTTTCAATGTACCCCACAAGCATCGAACAGCTCTTGGCTGTTTCGGATTCCGGACTGGTCATGCCGCCGAAATCCACATGGTTTGAACCGAAACTTCGAAGCGGGCTGCTGGTGCACTCTTTGGATTAGGAACATTGCCTGAGGTGGAAGCTTTCAGTCTATCCATGTTGAATCTTCGCATCAGATTTCGACACTGAACCGAGTCGGCGTGGTATTCTCAGCCATACGATCCACAACGTGCACGCGACAGCACGATACGATGGTGGACAATGACGAGTATCCCCATGACACACCTTGATGCCACAACTGACAATGACACTGCCACGCAGCAGCAAGTTCTGCGGATTCTGATTGCTGACAAATTTGATGCCTCGGGTATTGAATCGCTGGAAGCTCTTGGTTGTTTGGTTCAGAGCAATCCGGACCTTGAAGGCGACTCGCTCGCCCAAGCGATAAGCGAGCAGAATCCTGATGTACTGATTGTTCGTGGCACGAAAGTCAACGCAAGTGCCATTGAGGCAGGCCGCGAACTGAGTTTGATTGTGCGAGCAGGTGCGGGCTACGACAGCATTGACGTAGCAACTGCATCATCTCGAGGCGTGTTTGTCGCAAACTGTCCCGGCAAGAATTCAATTGCCGTTGCAGAACTGGTTTGGGGACTTATTCTCAGTTGTGACCGTCGTATTCCGGATCAGACCGCAGAACTCCGTGCCGGGATGTGGAACAAGAAGGAGTACTCTAAAGCCGATGGCCTTTACGGTAAGACACTCGGTATTGTCGGTCTTGGGCAAATCGGCATGGAGGTTGCTGAACGTGGGAAAGCGTTCGGCATGAAAGTTGTTGCTTGGTCACGTAGTCTGACTGAAACACGCGCAGATGAACTCGATGTGGGATTTGCCAGCAAACTCATCAACCTTGCCCGTATGGCAGATGTCATCTCTGTCAACGTATCAGCCAATAAGGACACCGCAGGGCTGATCAGTAAGCAATTCTGCCAGGCGATGAAGCCCGGTGCCTACATCATCAATACAAGTCGCGGAAGTGTCGTGGATGAGGCCGCGCTCAAGCGGGCCATTGAGGACAAGGGTATTCGTGCAGGTCTTGATGTCTTTGCGGATGAACCCGGCACCGGCACGGGTTCGTTCAGCAATCCCTTGGTACAACAGCCAGGGGTGTACGGCACACACCATGTTGGTGCCTCCACAGCACAGGCGCAACAGGCCATTGCGACCGAAGCTGTGAGAATTGTTCAGACTTATCTGCAGACCGGTGAGGTGCCGCATTGCGTCAACCGTGCTGCCTCGACGCCCGCGACCACGCTGCTCACTGTTCGACACTTGAATCGGCCAGGCGTGCTTGCGCATGTGTTCTACACACTTGGCCAAGCGGGCATCAATGTCGAAGAAATGGAGAATCTGATCTATGATGGTGCCGAGGCCGCTTGCGCTCGGATTCAACTTGATGACCTACCGGAAGAGTCGCAGCTCTCGGCAATTGGCTCGAACGAGAATGTACTAAGCGTCACGCTCACCCAGATTCCCGGCAAGTCGTGAGTGGTCCGAATTTGTGACTCTCTCACTTTCTCCACTCGTCTTATCTCGTCGACTATTCATTCAGTGCCGATATTCATCCCATGACCACCGCCTCCCTCAGTGATCCGAAGACCGCTTCCAAACGCATCTTCAACTTCTCCGCAGGCCCCGCGATCCTGCCCGAAGAGGTGCTGCACCAGGCTCAGCAGGACATCTGGAACATCGCAGGCTCCGGCATCGGCATTATGGAGCACAGCCACCGCGGGCCCGTGTTCGACCGCGTCATCGAAGAAGCCGAGGCCGACTGCCGCAAACTCGGCAACATCAGCGACGACTACGAAGTGCTGTTCCTCCAGGGCGGCGCGACGATGCAGTTCGCCATGATCCCCATGAACTTCCTGCGTGAAGGCCACGTCGCGGATTATCCCGACACTGGTGTGTGGACCACCAAGGCCATCAAGGAAGCGCGCCTGTTCGGCAACGTCAACGTCGCCTTCGAAGGCAAAGATCACAACTACGACCACACGCCCTCGGATGCTGAATTGAACCTTTCATCCGATGCGGTGTACCTGCACTATTGCTCGAACAACACGATCTACGGCACGCGCTACAACACGCCGCCGCAGACCAACGCCCCGCTGGTCTGCGACGCCAGCAGTGAGATGTACAGCCGGCCGATCGACGTCAACAAGCACGCGATCATCTACGCCGGCGCGCAGAAGAACCTCGGCCCGGCAGGCGTGGCGCTGGTGATCATCCGCAAGGACATGGTCGAGCGCGGCCGCGATGATCTGCCGTCAATGCTCTCTTACGCCAAGCACGCCAAGCAGGGCTCGCGCCTGAACACGCCGCCCACGTTCGGCATCTACATCATGGGCCAGGTCTTCAAATGGCTGCTCAATAGCGGCGGACTGAGCGGCATCGAGCAGCGCAACAACGAGAAGGCGAAACTCATCTACGACGTGATCGATGCCGGCGACTTCTACCGCGGCGTGTCACGCGCAGATTGCCGCAGTGTGATGAACGTGAGTTTCCGCACACCCAGCGAGGAACTGGATAGGAAGTTCCTCACCGAAGCAGCCCAACACGACATGGACGGCCTCAAAGGCCACCGCGATGCGGGGGGTCTGCGCGCTTCGATCTACAACGCCTTCCCGAAGAAGGGCTGCGAAGCGCTGGCACAGTTCATGACGGAGTTCGCGCGCAAGAACGGCTGAGCGTTCACCTAGGCTCTACATGCCAACGACCGAAGTCCAGTTCGCGAGCAAGAGCAGCAAGTCCGACACTTCGACTCTGCCATCACTGTTGAGATCGGCCGGGCAATCGTTTGGCGCCGGGCAGTATCCCCATGCGCCAAGCAGGATCAAAAGATCCGTAACATCGACGACTCCATCACCGTTTATGTCACCGAGAACCTGCGGTGCCGCACAGCCTTCATATCTGGCAATGTAACTGTCTGCGCCCGGGGAAACTCGAAACGCGCCTCCCAGGAACATCGCCGGTCCCGACCCATCATCAAAAACAGCAGCCGCGAGCACTGGACCGTCCACACCGTCTCCCAGTGCGGACCATTCATTGCCATCCCACTTCGCGACTCGTCCTACGCTCGTTCCACCGGCTTGCGTGAAATTTCCACCGGCGTAAAGGGCATGTCCTGAACCATCGTCAAATACAGTGAGCACGTTGACATTCTGAGTTCCGATCCCATCACCCAACGCTGACCATTGGACGCCATCCCACTTTGCCACGCGATTCGCGCTCACACCGCCGGCAGTGGTGAACCAACCACCGGCATACAGCGCCGGACCGGCTCCGTCGTCAAACACAACAAGGGATTCGACTGAGCCCGAGACACCATCCCCCAGAGCTGACCACTGCACGCCGTCCCACTTCGCGATCCGGTTTGCGCTGACGCCGCCTATTTCGGAAAAAGCTCCACCGGCATAGAGTGCCGGCCCGGTACCGTCATCGAAAACCGCGAACGCCAAAACACCCCCGGAACTCACTCCGCCTGCAAGCGATGACCACTCCTGACCGTCCCACTTCGCGACACCTCGTGCGAGTATGCCCCCAGCATGCGTAAAGCCACCGCCTGCGTACAACGCGGGGCCTGAACCATCATCGAATACAGCCACTGCCGCAACACCGTTGCTGTTCGTACCACTTCCAAGCGGAGACCACGATTGTCCATCCCACTTGGCGATGTAGTTTGCCGTTTCACCCCCTGCCAGTGAGAAGGCGCCTGCCGCAATCAGCGCCGGACCTGAGCCATCGTCAAAGACGGTCATGTCCCTCACCCACCCGACGATCTGAGGTCCGATCCCTCCACCGAGTGGCGACCAATTGGCGCCATCCCACTTGGCGATCTTGTTCACGCTCATACCCGAGGCGGTGGAGAAACGACCCGCCGCATGAAGCGCTGGGCCGCTCCCGTCATCAAAAACAGCCAACACTTCCACATCATTGTTCAACCCGCCGCCGAGCGTAGACCACTGCGATCCATCCCAGCTCGCGATGTTGCCGACGCGCAGCTCGTCGATCGTGTTGATCTGCCCGGCCGCATACACTGCTGATCCGCGTCCATCATCGAAGTCAACGAAGACATTCACATGACTGGTCACACCGCTGCCAAATGCCGACCACTGCTTTCCATCCCATTTCGCAATCCGCACCGCATCAACACCTCCGGCAACAGTGAACGCCCCGCTTGCATACAGCGCCGGACCGGAGCCGTCGTCACTTACTGCCAAGGTCGTGACAAAATTGTTGACTCCGGCTCCCACAGGTGACCATGTTTGACCGTCCCACTTCGCGAGGTGGCTGGCTGCCACACCTCCAGCGCCGTCGAACCTGCCTCCGGCGTACAGCGCAGGTCCTGATCCGGCATCGAGGACAGCAAGGGCGCTCACCTCAACGAGCGGACCATACATCCCTCCGCCAACGGATGTCCACGATGTCCCGTCCCATCTCCCAAGTCGATGCACAATCACGCCGCTTGCGGAGGTGAAGTCGCCGCCGACATACAAAGCAAGCCCGGTGCCATCGTCATGTACCGTGAGGGTTCGAACTCGGGCATTCGTTCCATTCTGCAACGAAGTCCACTGCGAGCCGTCCCACCGGGCAATATGGCTCGCAGGCACCCCACCAGCGGTTGTAAAGATGCCGCCTGCGTACAACGCCGGTCCGGAGCCATCGTCAAAGACCGTGAGGGCGTTCACCTCGCCGTTCAATCCATCAGCCAAGGGCGACCACTGCCGGCCGTCCCACTTCGCGATACGCAGGGCGCTCTGGCCGCCTGCTGTCGTGAAGGCCCCCGCTGCGTAAAGTGATTCACCGGAGCCATCGTCAAACACTTCCAACGCATTGACCGAGAACCCCATCCCGCTGCCCAACGGCGACCACGACACACCATCCCATTTGGCGATGTGTGGAGCGACGATGCCACCGGCAAGGTTGAAATGCCCCGCAACGAACAAGGCTGGACCGGAACCATCATCAAAGACAGCAGCATCCCGAATGGACGCCCCGTCCCACATATGGGCGACACCGGGCAACCCGCCGAATGTCGTAGTCCAGTGCGGCTCACACTCGCCGCTAGCGGTGCTCGCCGATTCGGCACTCTCGACCGCAAGATCTGGAACTAAATGGGGCTGTTGCCGCTGAGCACTGTGAAGTTCGTGTAAGGCACTGGCGCCAGACGGAGCAAACACCGACGCGACGAAGATTGCCAAGGGCGTGACAACGCGCCAAGAGCTACTTTCTCGTGATGTGGACGTGTTCACAATGGGACCTCCTGGAGTTCGATCCGTTGCGCGTGGTCAGTTAAGAACGGTCAGTCAACAGGAGATATGCGCGTTGTGGGCAGTCATTGCGCGCAGGCGACAATTTTTTTACAATTTGCCGGGGGCGGATTCATCACCGCCCTGCTCAACCCCTATCGAAATCCGACCATGCAATCGCCTATCTGAAATCTTCAATCAGCGCCTCCGACGGCCGCGTTGTCGCCTGCAATTCGGCCGCGACGGCTTCGACATCGCGCATGACGCGCAAGATGTTCAGCCCCGCGATCTTTTTCAGATCATCATCGCTGTAGCCGCGACGGAGCAGTTCGACGAAGAGGTTCGGATACGTTGACACGTCCTCCAGGCCCACCGGCAGCGAGGTCGTGCCGTCGTAGTCGCCGGAGAGGCCGATGTAATCCACGCCGATGAGATCGCGCACGTGGTCGATGTGGTCAGCCACCTGTGCGACCGTTGCATCCGGCTGTGGGTTCTCTTCCAGCCACGCTTGCATATCGCGGCTGATCGCTTCCTGATCCTCGCGGTGCAGTTGCACCAGTCTTGCCCGCTCCTCGCGCTGGGCCTCGCCGTGCAGGCGCAGTTCCTCGGAAACGAAGAAGCCGAGGAAGCAGATCATGATGATGCCGTTGTTGTCCTTCAGCCGCAGCAGTACATCGTCGGGCACGTTGCGCACGTGCCTGCACACTTCATATACCGATGAGTGCGAGAAGATCACCGGCGCGACTGACACATCCAAGGCATCGTGCATGGTCTTCGGCGAGACGTGTGAGAGATCGACCATCATGCCCAGGCGGTTCATCTCGCGGACGACTTCCTTGCCGAAATCAGTTAAACCGTTGTTCACCGGTTGATCCGTGGCAGCGTCCGCCCAGTCGATCGCGCGCCAATGCGTGAGTGTCATGTAGCGCGCGCCCAGTGCATACGTCGCGCGGAGCACAGCCAGCGAGTTTTCTATCGAGTGCCCGCCTTCCATGCCGATCATGGAAGCGATGCGCCCTTCGCGGTGGATGCGCACGACGTCATCAGCGGTCAGCGCCAGTTCAAGGTCATCCGGGTAACGCTCGATCAACCGGTGCACGAGGTCGATCTGCTCGATGACGGTCCGCGCATCGCCCGGCCGGCCGCCGCGCATGCCGATGGGAATGTACACCGACCAGAAGTTGCCGCCCACGCCGCCGGCCCGCATGCGCGGGATGTCCGTGTGCATGGGCGGGTCGAGCGTGCTGAGATCGCTCGCGAAGTCCATCGCATCGATCTTGTTGTTCACGCGCGACCGGTACTGCCACGGCGCATCGTTGTGGCCGTCGATCAGCGGCACTTCGCGCAGGATCCGATGCACGCGTTCATGTAAGTCCTCTTCGGCCAGGTGAATATCAGCGGCGTGTGCGGTCATGGCAAGTGACAGCGCGAGGAGCAACGAAGAGATTCTGTTGATGAGCATACGTGGATTGTAATGGAAGCGGCTCACCAATAGGCCCACGACACCAGACCGAAGAAGCAAGCCGCTCAGTACGTAAGTGATCGTGCAAGAGACATGGCTTGCGCGATGTAGCCACGACCAAAGATCGTAATGTGATTGAGTACGTGATAGAGCTGATACACCGCGATGCGCGATTCGATGCGGACATGATCGCCAACCGTACTTGCATATTCGTCCAGGCATACCTTTGGAAATCCACCAAAAAGTTTCATCATGGCGATATCCGCCCAGCCGTCGCCGACTGAACACGCAGGATCGATCACGCCAATACGTAATTTGCCTGTGGCATCCACGACCGGCAAGGCGTTTCCGGCCCACAAATCACCATGCAATAGTGACGGCTTCGGATGATGAGGAATGAATTGGTCCAACTGATCGATTACGCGCTGAATGTCCCTCGTTTCCTCGTTGGAGAGATGGGGCCTCAGGAGATTGAGTTGATGCCCGAGGCGATGTTCAGCGTTGAACTGTACCCAGTCATCACACCAATCATTTGGCTGGGGAGTCGTCCCGAGATGATTGTCTGTGGCGAAGCCGTACTGCGAACTCCACTTGCACGCATGCAGTGCTGCAAGATCCCGGCCGAATGCTGCCCATGTAGAGTCGTTGGCTAGTGCCGCTTCGAGCGCGTCCATCAACATGACTGCCGTATCGTCGTGGGAACTTGTTGACAACAGGCGAGGAACAAGCACGGTGTTTGTTTCATCGAGCGCTCGCAAACCCGCGGCCTCTTCTTCGAATAGTCCGAGCTTCGATGCGTGGTTGAGTTTGGCAACAACATCTCGCCCATCACTCAGTGAAAGCAGTACGACTTCATGTATACACCCACCCGAAAGCGGTCGTGTCGTGGCGATCTCTTCACATATGCCTGCATGCCGTAAGGCCGCGATAATCGCTGAGTCACGGCTCATGATTTGTTCGCAAGTAAGTGGTCGAGCAATCGTTCACATGCCTCATTAACCAATTCGAACACGTGCTCAAATCCCTCCGGGCCACCGTAATATGGATCCGGGACTTCTTCGACAACTGCATCGGCATTGAACTCGAGCAGCAATCGTGTCTTCGCTGGCGGAGACCCGATCTTGAGCAAGTCGTGCCGGTTGTTGTGGTCGGCACACAGCAACAGGTCGAAGCGACGAAAATCGTCACGCGTCACCTGCCGCGCTCGGCCGATCATCGTCAGTCCACGGGAACGTGCTGCCTCCTGCATTCGATGATCAGGTGGCTCGCCGGCATGCCAACCGCCGGTTCCTGCTGAATCGATCTCAAACTGGTCAATCACACCACGAGCATTGGCGTGATATCGAAATAGATTTTCCGCAAGTGGGCTACGACAGATGTTGCCCATACAAACAAACAATATTGAAGTGCGGCGAGACATTGACAAGACAACGCAGTCGATGCGGAGGCGTCATTTTACCGTTGAATGATTGATGCTGCTGGCGTGCTCTGAGGTCGGCGATTCAACTGGAATGCGAAGCTGCTGTCGTCGTGCTGCCTTGACCGCGATGACAGCGATAAAGCTGAAAAGAACTAGCGTGATGACATAGATGAACCGCACGCGCAGTTCCGATGTGACAACGAGTGCGGCCAGAGCAACTCCAACAGAGGCAAAGAGTGCGGATACGCCGTAAAGCGTCAGTACCGTTCGTTTGACACCGCCACCACTTTTCGCAAAAGCACGTTTGAGCTGGTGATGCAAATGCTGATCATCGCTGGCCGCCATGGAAACCCCTGCAAGCCAGCGGCGAATAATCGCCAATGTCGTGTCGATGATGGGTAGGGCGAAGATGATCAGCCCAGCAAAAACCAAGTGTGTCTGACCGTGCTCACCGAACATCAGAATAATCACTACACACATGTATCCAATAAGCAGACTGCCGCAATCACCAAGGAAGATGCTTGCCGGGTTGAAGTTATGTGGCAGGAAACCCAACACTGCACCCAGTAGGGCCAAGCAGAGAATCACCCTTGCACCAGCGAGTGATTCGCCTCCATCCACGAGATGTGCCGAGGCAACCGTCCCCTCAGCAGGAAGCATCATAAGACTGATGACCAGCAATCCCACTGCGACGATGGCGACCACACCGGAAAGCAGGCCATCCAAGCCATCAATGAGATTTGCTGCGTTACATCCGCCTAAAACAAACACCGCGATAAGGCCCGTGCCAATCCAGTACACAATGTCCAGGGGCAGCGCACCTCCAGGTGCAGGGATCATGAGTACGAGATTCTCCGCACCAATCAGTGGAGTCAATACGCCAGCAGCTACACGTACACCAACTTCTTCGATCGCCAATGCTGCAGCCGCCACGAGTTGGCCAGCAATTTTCAATCGCGGGTCCCAGCCCCACACGTCATCCGCAAACCCCGTAAATGCGATCGCCACCATACCGATAACAATGGCGATAGGCACAGGCGCGTACGCCGCAGACGATTCAATTTCGACAACGTAGCTCAAACCCACGGCGAACAGGATGCCAAGGAATACAGCTACGCCGCCAAGATACGCTACAGGGTATGCATGGGCCTTTCGGTCAAAGTCCGGGTGATCAATGATGTTCGCGGCGATTGCGACACGACGAACTACTGGAGTAATCAGTAGCGTAAGCAGGAACGCCGCCAGAAAAACGAACACATAGCTGTTCATCAACTCCATTGCCCCGGCCGTGAGCGCGGAAAGATCGCCGAGAATCGGTTGCTTATCAGCAGCAATCGCTCCGTTTATCTCTGCACCATATTCGTCCGGGCTAGCAAACATCACGCCATCGACTCCAGTGAAGAGGGCGACTGACTTCGAAATTCAGTCGCGATGTCTCGAATGGTCTGCACGAGGTCGTACTTTGGTGCAAAGCCAACAGCATTTCGAATCTTCCTGAGATCCGGCTGGCGAGTACGCAAGTCCTCAAATCCTTCTCCAAAAGCCGAATCATAAGGAATGGTGACAATCGGTGAGGAACTGTGAAGTGTTTTGCACACAAGCTTTGCCAGATCGCGGATCGAGATCGTCACATCTGTGCCAATATTGAAGACTTCACCGGCACACGATTCCAATTCCACCATACGTGGCAGCACGTCGACAACATCGCGCACGTCACAGAAACATCGCGTCTGTGCTCCGTCACCGTGAACTTCCAGCGGCTTGCCCAGCAATGCCGCCGCAACGAAACGTGGCAGCACCATGCCGTATTCACCAGTCTGTCGGGGCCCAACGGTGTTGAAGAAACGCATAATCACAACTGGAAGTTTGTGTTGACGGTAGTAGGCCAGGGCAAGGTACTCGTCAATGGCTTTCGAACATGCATAGGACCAACGGCTGAAGATTGTCGGGCCATAGACGACCTCGTCATCTTCGGCAAACGGGGTCTTCATGCCCTTGCCGTACACCTCCGATGTTGACGCCAAAAGCGTTGGTATGGCGTGTTTGCTGGCAAAACGAAGCAGTGCAGAGGTCTCTAATACATTGGTTTCGATCGTACGGATCGGTTCATCAATCACAAGCCGCACACCAACCGCTGCCGCAAGATGATAGATCGAGTTGTATTGCCCAGCATCAAGATGATCCAGCGCGTTGGTAACGCAATCTTCGATGATGGTGACGTGCTGAAGATCCACATTTGCAAGGTTCGCTGCTGATCCAGTAGACATATTGTCCACCACGTCCACGTGGTCACCACGCTGCACGAGATGATCCACCAAGTGCGAACCGATGAAGCCCGCGCCACCTGTGATGAGCACGCGGCGTGTGGTCGTGGGCTTCATCGGAACCGACAAGGATATCCCTTCCCTGGTTAGCTCTTGGCAGAGTACGAGGCCATGGCCTCGAAATTCTTCTTAAAGTAGCCACCAGCCGTTCGTCGCGGACGGTTAAGCAGTATGCCCAAACCTTCGCAACGCGCGTCGGCAAGCTGATTGATAAGTCGTGCAACAAGACCACGCTGTTCCTGGTTGGCCCGCACAACAAGCATGGCAGCATCAACTCGGTTGGCCAGCACCATCGCGTCGCCAGCGACCACGGCCGGTGGTGAGTCAAACAGCACAACGTCGTACTTCGCACGAAGTTCAGCGATGATGTTCTCGAAGAGACCGTTATTGAACCGCTCGAACACGCGGTTGCCCGGGGTACCGGCCGAGATTACGTCCACGCCGAACTCGGACTTGCTGATGGCCTCATCAACGTTCGCCTCGCCCACGAGCAAGTCGCCCAAGCCAATCCCATCAGAGGGAACGCCCATCGCATTCGCTAACTTCGACCTGCGGAAGTTTGCATCAACGACGAGCACCGATTTACCGGTCGCCGCCAAGCTTGCTGCGATATTGGTGACCGTCGTGGTTGTACCTGAACCAGGCAATCCAGCGAGTACGAGAATAGTCTGATGACCACTTCTCTCGGTGGCCTGCAAGACTGTTGTGGTCGCCTGCCGGTAGGACTCTGCGAGGACAGAACGCGGGTGCTTGCACACGACAAGTTCCGCTGCTGCAGAATTGGTCGGGTCTTCTTCGAGTTCAGGAATGACGCCCAGAACGCGCGCACTGGGTACAACCGAGAGGTCGCTTGCCCTCTTGATGCGTTGGTCAGTCATCTCCCGCAGGAAGATCAAACCGACCGTCAAGCCGACGACAAGCAGCGTACCGAGTGGGACAATGAACTTCATCTGCGGGAAGGCCACTTCGCGCGGCAACTGAGCTTCCTGAGCTAAGCGCACTCTCGCAGCGTCCACGCGGGCGCGGATGAGATCGATTTCGCGGATTAACATCATATCACTCTCACGCTGCGCCTCATAGCGTGCTCGGCGAGCTTCAAGGGCCTGATATTGGGCTTGGTCGGCAGCCAGTTCGCGAAGCACGGCATCCTTGGCTTCGGCCTCGGCATGTAGCATTTCAAGATTGTCTCGCATGTTCTCGATCTGGTCTGTCAGCCGCTTGTGACGGGCTTCCAGATTTCGGCGCAACACCTCTGTCATCTTGGATTCGAGTTCGTTTTCAGTCGCACGAAGGCGGCTTTCCATAGCTAACACGCGATTGTCCTGCGAATGAAAACGATCATTAAGAGTTCGAAGTTCGGTCTTGATATTCGTAATCGTCTGAAGGATTGTGCTGATCTGCGGGTCGTATTCGGCGTCCTGAATGTCCTCCTGGGTGGGCTCAATCGTGCCCACCAGCTTGGCCTGAGTCTGCATCAACATGCCTTGGGCGATGTTGAGTTGCGATGTAGTCGAGCCAATTTCCTGAGTCAGTTGCTCTGCCGCAATGGAGGCCTGGCTGTATCGCGGATCGGTCAGCGAAGTAATGCCGCGATCGCGAATAAAACTGCGAATTTCCTGATCAAGAGCGTCAAGACGTCGGTTGGTTTCGTTCAGCTTGGACTGAAACAGTTCAATGTTCTGGAGAAACTCGGCTTGGTTGACCTCCCGACGCCGCTCAAGGTATGCCGATGCCACACTATTGAGCACCACCGGTACATCGGCCGCATGGTGATAACGCCATGTCAGTCGAAAGAAGTTCGTCCCGCGGATCACGGATGCTGAAAGGGTTTCCTGTAGATCATCCACAGCATCATCAATAATGAACGTTTCGCCACCAGTCTCACTAGGCCGGACAAATTGGCGGTACCAGACGGTCTGACGCACATCTGGGTGGCGCACCGCACTGCGCAAAATGGTCGGGTCGGTCAGCAATACCGCTTCGGTATTGGCCAAACGAGCAGCCAACTGGTCGCTACCGATTTCTCGCGTGCCGACCTCACGTGAATCGCTCACGCCCGGCTGCAACTCGAAGACTGCCTCGCTGGCGTACAACGGGTAGTAGCGAAGCAGTAGCACATGAGCCACGACACCAATGATCGTACCCAGGAATGCAGCCACAATGATCCATCCCGCGTGACGACGAAGAACGCGGATCGGGTCGATCGTTGAGGCAAAGCCAGACCCCGACGGGACACCGCGAGGGGGTGGGCCGGAACGGGACATCATCGGACGTTGTGGTGATACAGTGCTCATGGCTCGTCTCTCGGTTTGGCCGGGCGTGATAGCCGGCTGGCGGTTCATGGATTACCTCGCTTGGGTTCTCTGGGTTCGTATATCGTCCGTTAGGCGATCAATCTCTGCTTGCGTATCGGAATCTGGGTTCAATTCAGCCGCGCGGCGGAGGCGAGTTATCGCTCCATCATGCTCCCCCATAGCCAAGAGCACGTGGGCCATATGCACTTGCGTCTGGGCAGTCTCATTCGCCGCCAAGCTACGACGCAAATACTGCTCGGCCTGATTGGTATTCCCAAGCTTGAAGTGAGTCCAGCCAACTGTATCCAGAACCGAAGCGTCATCAGGGGCATGCTGTAACGCACGCTCTGCATGCGTCAACGCTTCCGGGGCTCTATCCAGATGCTCCGCGAGCACGAACGCCAGGTTGTTCAGCGAAGGCGCGTGATCTGGGTCAAGCCGTAGTAGTCGCTCATAATTGACCGCAGCGGCTTCGTATTGCTCGGCTTGGAGATAGTACGTTGCCATTTCAAACAACAACGGCACACGCAGCCCTATGGCGTCGCTGGGAGTCCGATCAATCGCCATGCTGATCAATTCCGTCGCGCGACTCATACCTTCGGTTCCCTCAAGCGACCAGCGACGACCGATCCACAGCAAGTCGAGCGCATCAGGATCATCGTTAGCCAACTCACGAATCAATTGTTCCGCTTCAGTAACATCAAGCGAACGGAACAGGGGATAGACAATCTGATACCAGCGGCCTATCTCAGTCTGCGGCGCTATGCCTTCGCGAATCATCTCACGCTGGCGTTTGTACGAAGATGCCAAATACTGCCGAGCGGGTTCTACTCGACCAGTCTTGTGTAATGACAAGGCAAAAGCCGCACCAAGCACCGGCTGAGCTTGTACATGTTGGGGCACCGATTGCAGCATGCTGAGCACTGCGTTGTAGTCAGGCGAGTCGAACGACATCAACGTTCCGACATGCCGAACGAGATTCGAGACGGACTGATCGATCTCAAATGCACGCTGAAACGCTCGTGTTGCCTCAGTCAGCCGATTCGCCTGAACATAAATGTCGCCAAGCGTTTCGTGCCACATCGACATGGTCGGGTAACGTTCGATTGCCTGCCGTACGACATCAATCGCAGCGTCAAAGTTACCACGCTCAAGGTGAATTCTCACGAGAAGCTGGCGGAAGCGCGTGTTATCCGGTGCCATCTCGATCAGCCGGTTCGCTTCGGCCACGGCTTGTGTGAAGCTCTCTGATGCGCGAAGCACATCGATGCGGACCAGACTTGTTTGCGGGTCATTCGGCCGCACTGAATCAGCTCGAGACAGCGCAGTCAGCGCATCGTTGAGTAGCGCGCGATCACCGGTACGTCGATAGTCGCTCAGTAGGAGACGGGCACGTGAAACGTGCGGCGCCGGGTTCGAAGGCATCAATCGCTCCGCCGTATCCAATGCCTGACGATGTTCAGCAAGGCGGCTTTGCGCTTCAGTGGTACGGCCTTCCTGTTCAAGCTTCGATGCCTGACCGTGAGCGATCATTGCCTGAAGCATCGAACCGACAAAGTCCAGCGGGCGGCCGTCCGAGGCCTCACGTAAGCGATTGTCCGCCTCTTCATACTTATTCTGGTTCAGGTACGACTCGACAATGCGTAGCTCAAGATCGTAGTTCGGGTGCACTTCAATTACGCGCTCGAAATGAGCAATTGCCGGCTCGAATGCATTGCGAGCAAACAGGAAGTTGCCGAGTTCCAGATCGGCTTCTCGTCGGGTCTCGCTCTGGTACTCGCGGGCCCGTTGAAACGTCTGATAGGCTTGGTTTGCACGACCAGTTTCGGCTTGATAATGCCCAAGCGCGATCAACGAATCAACGGTGGGCTCAGGACGACTGTCGACGAAATCCAGAAGAATGCGCTCGCCAGCAGCCACGTCACCCCGTATGCGCAACAATGTTGCTTCAAGCGAAGCCAGTTCGAGATCCGTTCCATCGCGCTCACGAATCGCTTCAACAATTTGGTCCGCTTCACGATTCAGGTCATTGCGAAGTTCCTGCAGCATCCGACGCTGCTCAGCAATGGAGAATTGCCCCCAACGGCGATCGGAATATCGCCGAGTACCATCATTGTCGAGAATCATATCTACATTAGGTTCGACCCGGCCGAGAAGAAGGGCGAGACGGATCGCGTTCAGCCGATCCTCCGGATTCTCAGCGTAGATGTCACGGCGAACCGGAATCACCTGGCGAATGTTGCCAGCTTGGGCCTCAAGTTCCAGCCACGTATTTCGAAGCTCTGTGTCTTGTGGAGATAAGCGGTGCGCGGTCTGCGCGATACGCGTCGCTTGGCTGTATTCACCAATCTGAACTAATAGACCGAGATACCCGCGCACGGTAGTCATGTCATTGGGGTTCGCACGATACGCCTGGTCGAATGCACGTTGCGACTCTCGGAAATTTCCAAGTCGTTGGTAGCTGACAGCTAATCCACGCCAAGGCATTGATGAGTAAGGCATGATCTCGGTGGCCTGCTGGAAAGCGCGCGCCGCCTGATCCGGCTGACCACGTTCGAGTTCGAGGCGCCCTCGATAGATCAACCCACGACAGCGATCGAGGTTCAAGTCTCGAGCACGATTGGCAAGCGTTTCCGCCTGTGACCAGTTCTCCTCAGAAAGCGCGCGGCTGAAACGAAACTCGATCAATCGGGGGTTTTCAGGTGCAAGCCGAATTGCCTGTGACAATCGCCCGTCCAGTTCAGATTCAGCTCGCTGCACGATCTCTTGAGCTTCTGCTGCCGCAGCACTTTCGCCTGAGTTCTCCATACGCCTTGCCATATTGCGATGCTCACTGGCGATTCCCGCCAGCGTCACGGCCAAGGCCACGGCCCGCTCGCCCTCATTCTCATATTGAGCATCGACAAACTGCTCAGCGGCTGCAATCGGGTCACCAGTGCGCAGGATGGCCTGCAGTTGACGGAACTGACTCGAATCAGGGTTGATTTCCAACGCACGCCCGACAAACTGCTGAGCCTCCTCGGTCTGGCCCTCGCTCATGGCGATTCTCGCAGCAGCGTTTAGCAATCGGAGGTCGTCTTCCCCGCCTTCAGCCATCGCAGCATTTATTGTGGCACGTGCTGTCTCCGGCTGGCCATCATTCAACGCTCTTTGTGCGTGGTTGATGGCCAACATAACCGGGTCGTCAATTTCTATCGTTTCGCCGGCCTGCCGTGCTTCAATGGCCCGAGCAAGGTTGATGCCTTGTTGATCCTCCGGCGCGAGCTCAATGTATCGAGCGACAGTAGCCGCAGCGTCCTCGAACCGGCCCATCTGGTACTCCAGCCGCGCCTTTCGCAGCAAGAGGAATGGATTGCCAGCGCGCATCTGCAAGGCAGCAACGGTACGCTCGTGAGCGAGGCCGATTTGGCCGATTCGCTCCAACCCAAAAGCTGAGTAAATGTATGCTTCCGCATCATCCGCACCTTCACGAATCAATTGTTCAAACGCGCGAACAGCGTCCTGGTAATTGTTCTCGAGCAAGGCCAACTTGCCATCGGCTCTAATCAAATGTGGATCGCTTTCGGGATCAACGACGAATGTCGCCAGCCGCTCGCGGGCTTGTCGAACCGACTCAATATCTGTAGGTTCACCCTCTGCATCGGCCATAATGAAGCGTCGATGCTCAACATCAACCAATGTGCTTGCAGAGAGACGCCTCAAGGTCAGCTGCATCTGCGAGATGAAGCTGACACGCAGTGGTTCGGCCTCGATAATTGCTTCCGCCATCTCCGTTGCATTCTCAAACGCACCGCTCTGAAGATAAAGCTGCGCGAGAAAGTACTTGTGTGCAATGGCAGCGGGGTTTTCCTCAACGAAGTCGAGATACAGATCAATCGCAAGGTCAACACCATCGGCTCCACCGACGGCCTGGGCCAGTTGGGCTGCTTCCAACACCAACCACTGATCTCCCGCATCCCGAACAAGGTTCATCGTGCGACGAGCAGCGTCTACGACTTGTTCTTGTGATACGGAAGCCGGGTCGTTGCGCCGCTGCAGAGCCAAGTACTGGGCGTATGCCATGTTGACATGTGCACCATCAGGCACAGCGTTGCGGGCCTCCTCCATTGTCTCAGGAACTCGCTCTCGCGCTTCTGCCGCAACACGTGAACTGGCTGTATCACGAAGATGATCTGCAATCATCTGTCGGCCAGTGGCGAGCGTTGCCCAACCAAGATCATGTTCAGGGTAGACTTCAAGAAACTCCTGCACATCTTGGATAGCGCGATCCAAATCCCGTTCACTTCGCCCGGTGCGCAGTCGAATGCCCGCCATACCCCGATAGAGCTTGCCGTATGCGTACTTCGGATCTGACGGATCAACGCCACGAAGCATGTCTTCGGCTGCTGATTCCAGTTGCTCCCAATGGCCGCGGCGAGTTGAAGCAGGTGCCACCATGGTTAGCAGTCGTGCGCTGCCATGTAGCTCTTCAATCAGTCGCAGGTGTGTTTCAGGATCAATCGGGTTGTACTGCGCTTCCTGACGCATGGCCGCGAGGAGCTGACCATAAGTAGTTCGTGCTGCGGTGCTGGTTTCTGGACGAATCTCACGAATGGCTTTCTCAAAGAGTTGTATGTACGCAATATTGCCTGGATCACG
>PWVT01000014.1 GCA_003562195.1 Phycisphaeraceae bacterium
GCTTGTACACATGGCCGATGAACGCCTCAACCAGGAACGGTTGCGGGTCGATGCCGAGAAACGCTCGCTCGGTCGTCGTCGTCGCACCGGCTGGGTCAAGCACACCCTCGGGCAGGTATTCCGTGGACCCTGAACCGTCCGGCGGCTGGCCGTACGGAGGCAGCGGCACGCGATCTTCCAGCGTCACCGGCTGATTGCTGCGATACGCCAGAATGTTGGCCGCAAATCCCGCAGCCATGCGGCGCGTGCGATTGAGCCGTCCAGCGGGCGTATCGTAGTTGTTTGACGTGTACGGACCAAAGTACGTACCAAACTCATATCCAGGCGAGATCCAATTCGCAATGTCATCCGGACCATCAGTCAGCGCCAGCAACAGCGAAGGCGCGAGCCGCTCACGCAAGTTCAAACGGCCGGCATCATTGGGATCGTGATTGTTGGCAAAGATATACATTGGGTCGCGCGTGCCATCGCGAAAGGTGTGATACCAGTAGTCCGGCTCACGCAAATCCAGCTTGCGCCGGCTTTGTTCACGGAAGTTGCGCACCACCATGCGCTCCCACACATTGGCGCTCCACCCCGATGGCGGATTGTTGAACACGCGGCGAATCATGGATGGCAAACTTCGCGGCGGCCAGTTGGCCTCGCTGGCCTCGCTGCGGTACTCCCACCAGAGTGACGGGGCGAGTTGGTCATTGCGCGCTCCGCTGTACAGTGTCAGCTTACGACGGTTGTCACGCAGCAACTCGCGGTTGTTGAGCTGGTCCATGTACTCGCTCGTCTCCTGATCGAACGCACCAGCACGTAGGAAACCGGTGGAACCGGGGTTCATCGGGCCGCCGGGGTCCGGCTGCGTTCCGTGGGTGGTGTACTCATAGCGCGTGTACATCCATGGGTTGTTGTTCCCCTCAAACATGCGCAGTTCGAGCTCATCGGAAAGACCAAACGGCTTGTAGGTGAAGCCCGATGCGGAGTTTTTTGTGCGATCGTCATACGCCAAGCCGAGCCGGCCGGAGTACTGCCAATAATCGAGGCGATCATCAGCACGAAGGCGTTGATTGTTCGGCGTCACGTTGGTGCCGTCAAACGGCAGGCCAGTCTCTTCGAGGTGACGATGCCATCGAAGATTTGCTGTACCGGACCATTCATAGGTCTGGGTATAGCCGATGCCATCTTCGTTGGAGTAAGCCCAATTGGCCGGATTGTCATAAAAGCCGACGTTCCAGGTATTGTCACCACCAACCTGATTCATCTGGCCGACCAGCGCGAGATCGGCCGGCGTGTGGCCGCGCGTCTTGCGCTCATGCCAATTGGTCCCTGCTGGGTCCTCCCGCCAGAAGCGTGTTGCAACATTGGCGTTCAACCGCGCACTATTGTCAACGATCGAAACACCAACGACCTGGCGAATTCCGCCGCGAACGGGCGCAGGCGAGAGAAACCAGAATGAATCGGTAAAGCCATCGCCGGTGGTGTCGGTGAGGACGCGGCTGACGGTATGACGCGCCGTGCCGCGGACAAACTCGGCATCGGGCGTGTCCTGCGGCACGCCACCGATCACAAAGTTGTGTCGCGTGCCGCTTGCATTGAGATCGTTGAGCTTATAGAGGTTCGGCGGCGCGCCGAAGGCATTGTTCACAAGCGCATCAGCATAGGTAAAATCAAAATCAGACCGGTTGAACCATGTCTGCCATTGTCTCCAGAAACGATCCTGTGGAATCAGCAGGTTATACGCCGTACCACCTGATACCGGATTGAATGGGCTTGCGCCGGTTCCGAAACGAGGCCGTATATTCAACCACTGCTCAACCGGCACGTTCATGTCGGTGAAGATGTGATTGTCCACATCGCTGATATCCCACACGATGCGCCAGCCGTTGTTGGCCGAGGCGATGTTCGTCAACTTGCGCCAGTGGGAAAAAGCATCCCGCACGCCCGGGGTCAAGCCATTGGGGAACTGGCCGGTATCCCATCGGACCGGTTCAGTATCACGAAGCCAGCGGTTGTCGCCGAACCCGGGATTGCCAAGCGGATTAAACTCTGCAGACAGCACAGCAGCAATGGCGGGTTCACCGAATCCATCCCCCGCCTGATCGTCTTCAGCTTCAAAATATAGATTGCCCGGCCCGGCCGGCATTTGGCGTGCATTGAAGAACATGGCATCCAGCGCATCGCCGGTCGCCAGCGCTGACCAGTCCGGCCAGTTGGTGAACGGTACGGTGTGATACGGCGCGAAGTTGTACGGGTAGTTTGGGTCTACGCCATACCGCCGTGCATTCGGAGCAGGCCGCTTGCGCGGGAAGTTGGCATCGGCGATGCCGGTGAACATCGGGTCGTCACCATCCAACGCCGGATCGTCCCAGTCCACCGGCCAGACAAACAGCGCATCAGCGAGCTGCTGGGCAAGCATTTCACCGATGACTTCCGCATTGTCATCGCGCTGCGCAGCGGCCTGTTGCGCCACCGATGTGCTTCGCTGCGATTGCGTCGTGGTGAGATACGACGTAGCGATGATCACCAGCAGAACAAGAATGCCGGCAACAAGCACAAGGGTATTGCCTCGCCGGGCCTTCCCGGACACGCGCATGGTCACTGCGCTTCGTCGCAGATTGTAGAGGTTGGTGTCGGTTTGATTGCTGTTCATGATTCACGCTCCTTGAGCGCAGCGCTTATTTGGCCCGCCGCGGCAGATCGATGACAAATTGAAACTCGCGGCCATACTCCAACCTGCCAGCGGGATCGTGGTACACCACGGTCACTCGAATCGCAGATGGCCAGGGCGTGTAGCCGAGCTCAAACTCCGCTTCGCCAAATCGATTCAGCGGCTTGTCCCGGTTGTATCCGAAGATTGCTTCATAAATCCATGCTTGGTTGTTGATCACTCCCCCGTAGGGATTCGGTGAACCTGTGCCCGGGCCGAAGTACCGCTCGATGTTGTTCTGATCATTGTTGAGACCGTTCGCGATACTCACGGCAATGGGCACTTCAAAGTTGGCCCGCTGATAGAAATCCAGTCCAGTGTCCGGATCGTTGATGTCGCGATCTTCAAAACCCATGAACCCCACGCCGCGCTGCGGCAGATTCAACCCGAACCACGGCTGCTCCGGCTGCTCAAAGCCATCGTTGCCGATGCACCAATCGTCCGCATCGGAATTCCAGCAATTCGGCCGAAACCCGTAATAGAAGTCATTGAGTCCATCGGCTGGGCCGTTGGGATTGCGCACGAGGCGACCGTCAGACGTTCGCACTTCACCGGCACCTTCTTCCCAGGTCCATTCGATGATGAAGGAGCTGACACCCGAGCCGATGACATGACTGGTCAGCGCCTGGTCGGCTCGACGTCCACTGGGCGCATAGCGTTCAGCACGCGGGTAGTAAATGGATGATGCGATGATTGATCGCTGATCGGCATTCACCCCACCGCCGTAGTTCGGAACGTTCCACGGCCGCGGCTCGGTACCGGTGGGACGCCATTCAACATAGTTTCGGATCGCCGGCGGCAAGATGGCAGAAGCATCCACACGGGCGTTGCGAATCTCGCGCGAACTTCGCGTTGGCGCAGTGTGATAGCCGGGGTGGTCAATGAAAATCGACCGAGCAGCACGAATCTCGTTCAAGTAAACTGTCTTGTTATCAGATGCGGGCGATGTCTGACTGTCATCATCAGCGAGCATGACCGCCTGCCTGCAGAGCAGCCAACTCAAAGCATCGGGCTGACCAGCGTCAATCGGATCGGAGTTGGTCCGATTGAACACATTACCTGCTCCACTGCCTGCGAATCGCGTGCGCACCATGGGAATGGGCCCTGGACCACGCCAGGGGCGCAGATCAAACAGATAATTGAAGTTGCTGGTGGAATTCAGCGCGAGCGGGCCGGGGTCGTGGGCCTGCCCCAGCGAACTGGTCTGAAACGTGTATTCCTTCCCTTCGCGCAATTGCCCGCCGTGGCCGTAATACACACGCGATACCGGGGCCTGGCCGCGGATAAGATCGTTGTTGCCCAAACCCAGTATCTGCCCTGACTGCACATTGGTCGTGAAGAACACGAGTTGGTCGGCACGGATAATGGCATCATCCGGCAGGAACGGATTGAGCAGCGCACCGCCGTCATCAACGTTCACATCGTTTTGCACCGCGACTTGACGAATCGCAAAGAATCCTTCATGCGACAGCTTGGCGATATCCTCGCGCATGCGGCGTTCGAGCGTAGCGGCTTCCTGCATAACTGCGGCGGTCGCACGGCCCAGACCAGTGACTTCGCTGGCCGTGCCGAAGATGCGCGATGTGGCGAGGATCACCACGATCAACACGAGAATTGCCACCAGCAGTTCGATCAGGGTAAAGCCGCGTGGCCATCGGTACATCGGGGTGTGGGTCATGGGTGTTCTCATCACAGCTCCTTCACCGTGACATACACCGGCGTAAGAGTGAATTCGACTTGCTGCCCCTGATGCAATACGTCCACCGTGCGGGGGATGTACCACAGATCCGTCACCACGCCGATATCGGTGTACGGCGCGGGGACAAAGTTAGATGTATCGCCTTGCGCGTTGCCGTAATAGAAATACGGCGAATCCGATGGGAACGGCACGTTGTTGTTGAACGGGGCAGGCCAGTCTGGCAGCATTAACGTGGTGTTATTCGACCACCAGCCAGTCATCACCTGCTGCAAAGGCCGGCTCAACTCGACCGTGATCTGTTCATCACGATCATCCGTGCCAACAACACGGTGAATGTTGTTGTTCTGGTCCAGCACCCACTGCCGATTTCGCTGCCACGACTGGCGCGGGTCATCGACATCGAAGTCATCTGAATCTGCAGTACCCGATACGAACGGGGTCGCACGTTCATTGTCGAAGTTGATATTCCAGGCGCCAGTTGGATAGAGATCGGCGTTGGCTGGATTGGTGAGGTCAACCCAGTACGGCAACGGAGGATACTCCGGATTATTTTCATCAGCGGGCACAACAAATGGCACGCCGGAGTTTTCAGTCGACACGCGATAGACGAAGATCGCCACATACACCTTGCCCTGGTATCGACGGAACATGCAGTCCCAGACATACTGCGGCGCTGGCGTGTCCTCGTTGTTCATCAGGCCGGTCTGCATCGGATAGTACCGTTCACGCTGGCTGATGATGAACTTGGGCGGCTCGGGGATATTGTCGTTCTCGTTGAAGTACAACTCAGTATTGAACGGGATGCCATAGAGCGGCACACGGTTGCCAGCACCGCCCATGGGGTTCCAGAAGCTTGGCTCAGGCCAGCCCTCGGGCCATTCTGACGCACGGGCGATGTTATCGGGGCCGGACCAGTTGCCGCGTTCGATCAGCGTGTAGCGGTAGCTGAAAATGTCGATGGCGCCGTTCTCATCGAAAACGGTATTGGGATCATCCCCCAGCAAAAATCCGGGACGCATCCAGTCCCAATCGCCGGGTTGGGTGCGACTGAAAAACGGCTGAGGCACTGTGCCGGGACCGGTGAACCCATCCGGGAAGTCCTGCTGGTATTCCTCGTACGTGCCGAAATCTTCCTGCTTCACCTTGGAGCGAATGAGGGAGATCGCATTGTTGGCCACGATCGGTCCCATGACATCTTCATTCGCCAGTCGCTGCTGAGCGATGCCTGCAGGGAACAGCGCAGCGATGCTGATGATGCCGATGCCGAGAATGAAGATCGCCAGCAGCACTTCCACCAGCGAAAAGCCGGCACGAACGCGAAATAGTCGGAGCGGATGGATGGCTTTCATCGCAAGGCGACTCCGGTGTAACGGTTGAAGTGAATGCGATCAGCGAACTCGGTAATGAACATCGATAGCTCGGCCTCGCGCGTCCCGGAATCCTCATTCGGCCAATCATTCGGTGCAGGCCACGATTGTGCGTTGACCCATACGCTGGTATCGCTCCAGTCGCGTGCTGCGTCGTAGTCGTACACAGCGAGAAACTGCACCATTTGAATCAACGGCTCATCATCAGGATGCTTTTGTGACATCCAGTCATCAATGTGATTGCCCTGGGGCATTTGCGGGTCGTTGGAATCGGCTTCATGAAAATACCGCTCGCCATCGTCGTTGACATCCACCCAGATGAAGTGCGTGTTGCGACTGGAATCCTGCATCACCGTTGTGCCGTCAGCGCGGTACATCACACCGATCACACGACCTGGCGCTTCTTCCGGCCGGGCCAGATCCGTCGCGGTCAGCCATGCCCGTTCATCGACTGCGTGAAACGGGCCCGCCACACCAATACCTTTCGGCAATTCACGCCGTGCGATGCCGGGTATGGGACGAAAACGATCGAAAATGCGCGGCTGCGGAGAAGTTCCGAGTATGGACCGTACTTCACTGTCACCGGCAAACTCTGCAAGGATGATTTCAATGCGTGATTCACCATCCCGAACCAGTCGTGGGCGGAACACCACCGCTACCGTGCGATTGCGGCGAATCGCCAATGCACGTGCGGAATCCAATGCTGCGGTCACGGTGTTGGTCGCCGAGGAGATACGAGCTTCACGCGAGACGTTGCGAATGCCAATCGCAGTGATGCCGCCGATGATGGCGATGATGCCCATCGCGACGAGCAGTTCCGTCAACGAGAAGCCGCGCCGTGAAGTTCGCATGTGGCTCAGGCGCGAAGATGACTTGAACATCTGGTGCGTCATTGTTGTGCCCTCGCCTGCTCTATCTGAATGGGGAAAGAATAGATGTTGTCTTCTGCATCACGAATCTCTTCGCGCTGCGTTTCACTGAGCGCGTTGGAGGCGGTATCCAGATGCAAGTTGCCGAACACCCCGCTCGGCCCGGCCGACACGAAGAACACCCGCCGATCCGACGCAGCGCCGAAGCGGTTTTCAAATGGCGTGCGAATGGTGCCATCGGCATCGCGAATGAAGCCATTGGTTCCACCGTCGCTTGAGCCGGCACACCGTGCGTTATGCGGCCGACCGGGAAGCACGGCGATGATCTCCCGATCCCACCCATCAAGAAACCGGAAGGTCGTTTGCGCTTCACTGTCGGAAAGTGAGTCATTTGCGTGCATCTGCACATCGGCCTGAAGGACGAAATCCGGACTGACGCGGGCAATGATGTCGCGCACATTAGTGGTGCGCTGATAGACCGCCCACATGCGATCGGTGGTGTAGATAGCATCTTCATATGCAGCCGATTCGCCGGTCGACCCCTCGCCCCAGGGGTCATTCACTCCAAGGGCCGCCCCGCTTTCGCGGACCTGTTGAAGCTCATACCGCTCATCGACATCGCATGGCTGACCATTGAGGCCATACTGAATCTGACGATCGGATGTCGTTTCCCACTCCTGCACCGCAATGTCGAGCAGACGCATCGTGTTCTGCGTCGCCCGCACATCCGATTGGCGCAACAGCCCTGTGCCGACGGTCAACACCAGCGCAGCCAGCAGCATGATGATGCCAATGACCACCAGCAGTTCAACTAATGTGAAGCCGCGATCGCGACCGGATGTCATGACGGGGCGAACGATCATTGGCCAAGCTCCACAATGTTGTCTTCGTTGACGCCGTCGGTGTCTGCGCCGAAGTCAATTGCGTCAACACGGTGCCACTTGTTGATGCGGCGATCAGGCCCGGATGAAAGGAGCCCGAACTCCGCCTGCTGCAGCGCATACGTCGCAGTACGATCTACTCCTCCTTGTGGTAACTGCGTACGATCGGAAAATCGGGCGTCCACTTCGTCGCCGCTCACCGTCCACGGTCGAAGAGCGAAAACGTCGGCCAGTGTCGGGACGACCATCCGTGTGTCATCCGCTTGACGCACTGCCCGGTAGCCACGCTCAATGCCTCCCTGCGGATACGGTCGGCGGTAATAGCGAATCGGCTCACCCCAGTAATCGACGATGACTTTCGGCCAAATCGGGTCGTAGCCGGCCTCGCCGGGAAAGAACACCTGATAGTTGCCGTGCTCATCCGGCTCCTGGGCTGGATTGATCGCACCCAACATGCGGTCATCGCGAAGCTGTAGGTACGGCCCATAGACACGGCCTTGGAGATATGACCGGCCAAGATCGGATTCGAGAAAGTTACTGCGATAGGTAAAGGTACCCCGCGTCCCTTTGATCGATGAATGATCAACAGTCGCACCCCAGAAGCCGTCGGTACCGGGGCGCCGGATTCCGGGGCCATCATGGCCATCTTCATCGATGCCGCCATACCCGATGAGGTACTCAGCCAGTGAAGTTACGGAGTACCAATCCTGAATTTGATCTTGGAATGCCGAGGAATTCGGATCAGGACCGTTCATGCGACCGTCGCCATTGCCGAACTGCGTCCACCTGATATTCCGCTGTCGATCAAGCACTGGTGGAAGGTATCCCATGTCTTCCCTGAAATGGCTCAGTCCCTGGTTGATTGAATTCATCAGTGCAACCGTGTTGGTTCGCTGCGCTGTTCGCGTAGCTGAGCCAACAGCGACAACCACGAGACTTAGCAGCACCAGCACCAGCGCAATGACAACGAGGATCTCCACGATGGTGAAGCCGCTTCGGCATGCATGATTCGCTCGCGTTGTCGTCAGTTGCATGTGACACTCTCCTGCGAATAGTTGACGTTCCAACGGTTTACATGCCGCCGGAGACAGAGTCGATCATGGCAACGAGTGGGAGGAACAGCGCGAGCACGATGGTGCCAATAACCACACCAAGCACCACGACCAGCAACGGTTCGAGCAAGCTCAGCAGACTCTGCACCGCAACATCGACCTCTTCCTCGTAGTTGTCCGCAATCTTCATGAGCATGACGTCAAGGTCACCGGTTTCCTCACCGACATCGATCATGTTCACCACAATCGAGTCGCATACCTTGGCTTCGCGCAGTGGCCCGGCGAATGTCTCACCCTCGCGGATGGAATCATGCACTTTCGTGAGCGCCTTCTCGTAGACGTAATTGCCCGAAGTATCACGCGTAATCATGATCGCTTCGAGAATCGGCACGCCTGCAGAAATCAACGTACCGAGCGTTCGCGTGAAGCGTGCAACGGAGGTCTTCTTGATCAGGTTGCCGAGCACGGGGATCTTGATGCGCACCACGTCGGTTACCGCTCGACCGGGACCGGTCTTGCGTATCAGCTTGAAGAAGAAGAACACCAGGACCGGACCAAATAAGATCCACACCCAACCGGGAATCACCTGGTCGTCTGATCTCGTACCCGCCACCCATGCGCTAGTATCCACGAGCCATAGTGTCAAGGCAGGAATCGCCACTTCAAAGTCAGCGAAAATCTCTTGGAATTTGGGGATCACGAACACCATGATGCCTGTCACGATGAGCACGGCGACGCAGATCACCACGATGGGGTAAATCATGGCACCGATGATGCGTCGGCGCAGACGCTGTGCCTTTTCCATAAAGTTGGCCAGGCGCTGAAGGATGACGTCCAACACACCACCAATTTCACCAGCGTTGACCATCTTGCAATACAAGCGGTCGAATGCCTTGGGATGCTTGGCCATCGCATCGGAGAGCGTGGTTCCCGCTTCGACATCTTCGCACACGTCGCCAAGGATTGACTTGAGCTTGCCCGGCTTTTGTTGCGCTTCGAGAATCTGCAGCGATCGGAGCAAGGGCAGGCCAGCGTCTTGCAGCGTCGAAAGCTGGCGGGTGAAGAGCGTCAACTGTTTCTGACCCACGCCACCGATGTTGATGCTCAGATCCCCCTTCTTCTTCTTCTTTTTCTTTTTCTTGGAGTCGTCGGTTTGGGCAGCAGATTTGCCTTTAATCTTTTGTTCACGGACCGCTGTGGGAAAATACCCCTGCGCCTTGATGCGCTGGATCGCCTCTTCACTGCTGCTGGCTTCGACGCTGCCTTTTTGCGTCTTCCCCGCTGAGTTCATGGCTTCGTAGGCGTAGGTCGGCATAGATAAACTCCGAGATGAACCGGTCAGAGCCGGGAGAAACATGGCGGGACATCAGCCCGTGGGATCACTCTTCAACA
>PWVT01000041.1 GCA_003562195.1 Phycisphaeraceae bacterium
GGCTTCCAGTTCGTCAGCAATTGCTTGGGCCGCTGCCGGTTCATGGTCCTTGCGGGTCAGTCGGTCAATCAGTTCGCGGCGGGACATCGCCCGCCTGCCGAGGATGGCCAGCGCGGCCTTGCGGGCCTTGTTGAGGCAAATGGCGCGATCGACCCGGTCTGCAAGTGTCGCAGTCCAGCGTTGTCCGATTGCAAGCTCAAGGGCATCCACATCCGTCCGTGGCAACCGTGCAACGATCTTCCCATCAACGCGAACGCGAAGCACGTTCGGGTCCGATGGCAGCGGATCAAGGGCGGTGATCAACTCGCTCATGGGGCGACATGGTAGCACTTGTGGCTGTGCGTTTGTTGGGGGCTGTGCAGGGGGCGTTATGTCGCCGATGCTGCCTTCGCATTCGTGCAATACTTGCGGCAAAGCGGATGTTCGTGACATAACCCGCCACGGGCTTTGCATGCGCGACGTCCGTGGAAGATCAACAGATGACTGAGCATCATCCAGTTCGGCCGAGCGAAAAGAGCCATCAGATCAAGCTCGATTTTCTTCGCATCGGTGTGTTTGGTCAGCTTGAAGCGTTGGCTGATGCGCATGACGTGTGTATCAACGACAACGCCCATGTTGATGCCAAAGGCGTTGCCCAGCACAACGTTGGCGGTCTTGCGCGCAACGCCGCGCAGCGTGAGCAGGTCTTCCATTGTGTTCGGCACGCAACCATCGTAGTGCTCGACGATTCGCGTCATGGCAGCATGGACAGACTTGGCCTTGGAGCGGAACAGCCCGATGGAACTGATGTACGGTTCAATCTCCTGCGGGGTGGATTTAGCATAATCGGCAGGGGTGGGAAACGCGCGAAAGAGCTTCGGCGTGGCTTTGTTTACACCGACATCAGTCGCCTGAGCAGAGAGAATCGTCGCGATGAGCAGTTCGTGCGGCATGGTGTAATCCAGTTCGCAGTGCGCATCCGGGTAGTGTTTGAGTAGATCCTTGAAGATTCGTCGGGCGCGGGCTTTTTGCGCTGCGGTCTTCCTCGGCAGTTTGAATTGGGTCTTGCTCGTCGATGAAGTCATAACGCGAGCTTGGGCCTTTCGAGCTTCGAGTGGTCTTCGCGCTGGACGCGCGGGCCGAGCGTGACGGCCGATGCTCCCACGGCAATCACGAGCGCGAACAACGTCCCGCGGAACAGGGCGGACGCAGTGCCGTGCTGCGCATCGAACGCGGAACGGTAGTTCTCGGCAATTTCGATCTGTCCGGCTTCGGCAGCATTCCAGTACGCGCGAAGGTTCGAGTTCATCTCCGGCGTGATCGTGAACGTTCGCCATGCAAACAAGCCGACTGCAACAGCAATGCACAGCATGCGGATGAGGTTCGAGAACCATCGCCACGAACCCTGCAGCATCAAGAGTTGCACCACAAGCGTGATGAGCACGAAGAACGCAGCAACGATCTGGAGCAAGTCAACAAATGTAAAGACCGGTTCCATGACCAGCCCCGCTGCGATGCGGCCGTGCTCGGTTGAGTCGAATGCGGCGAAGCGTTCCAGTGTGACACCGAGTTCGGGGTCGGGTAGCGTGGTGAAGGTCGCCGTTGCCGCCACGCCCGCCGCAATCAGCACGCCGACCCAGCACATCAGTGCAAGCCAATACACCATGTTGCACAGCGCGAGGTAACTGTGGGTCGTCTTCGCAGGGGTGGTTGTCACTCGAACATGGTAGATCAGCGACGGGCTAGCGGCCATCGACTTATACTGCCGTCATGGCTCACGCTCTGCCCGAACTCGCGCTCGCGCCGCTGCTTGCTTCCCTGCCCGGCCAAGCGAAGAAACTCATGGACTGGTTGTCCACGCAGCGGTTTCGGTTTGTGCAGCTGGGTGCATCACAGCCGGGCATGCGGCCGCGCGATCTTGATCAATCAGCCCGGCGGGACCTGCTGGCCACGCTTCGTCGCAGGGAGTTGGAGGTGGCGGGGCTGGACCTGTGGGTCCCGCCTGAGCATTTCCTTGAGGACGGCACGGTCGATCGCGCTGTCGGTGCGGTGAACGTTGCGATTGACATGGCTGGTGATCTTGGTCGCGTTCCGGTCAGTTTGACGCTACCGCACGTTGATGGTGATGAGCTTTTCGATGAAGTGCTTGCATCGTTGCTGGACAAGGCAACTGCACGCGGTGTGGCGCTGGCAGATCACGCCACTGCGGTCAGCAAACCGCGTCACGAACTGTTGTGCGTTGGCGTGGACCCTGCAGCGCATCTTGCCGCGGGGGGTGATCCTGCACAGGTGGTCAGCGAGCATGCTGATCGCCTGGTCGCAGCACGACTGAGCGATCTGAACACCAGCGGCATGCGCTGCGGCATTGGTGAACATGGCGGGCGGCTGGATGTCACTGCGTACCGTGTCGCACTGTCCGTGGCGGGGTACGACCGACCGGTGGTTGTTGATGCAAGGCAGTGGGCCGATCCGCTCAGCGCTGTGCAGCGCACGGCTGCAGTGTGGGCGGATACCATACACGTGTCATGATCTTCTCCTGGTTGAAGCGGCGTCGCCGCGAACGAGCGTTGCA
>PWVT01000134.1 GCA_003562195.1 Phycisphaeraceae bacterium
GGCGGCGAGACGGTCAACCGCATCGCGCGCTGGACAGGCCCTCTCTGGGGATGGCAACCCATCAACTTTGGCGGAGCAAGCGGGATGAGCGATTATGTGGTATCCCTGACGGGGTGGAACCAGTATATGGTCGCTGGCGGCTCTTTCGAAACAGCGGGAGACCAAACGGTGAACCACATCGCGCTCCTCGATGGATGCCTAACAGCGGTCGGTGCTTGCTGCATCAACGGTGTCGCGATGGAGATGTTGATCTCAGAATCTGAATGCCTTGCCGTTGGCGGCTTCTATATGGGCGATTTCTCCGACCCCGGTCAAGTCCCCTGTCCGCAGCCTGAGCCGACGGGTGCGTGCTGCCTGAGCAGCGGCGATTGTGTGTCGCTGACAGAATCATCGTGTCTTGCCATTGGTGGAACGTATCACGGCGACGATGTGAATTGTTCTGAAGTGAACTGCGTCCAGCCGTGTGTAGGCGACCTGAACGGCGACGGCGTGGTTGACGTTTCCGATCTGCTCGAATTGCTCAGCGCGTGGGGAGCGTGTCCCTGAGTGCACCCTCACCCCCCAGCGATTGCCCGGCAGACTTGAATGATGATGGCGTGGTCAACGTCAGCGATCTGCTCATCCTGCTCGGCAACTGGGGTTGATCAGCTCCTCATGAAAAGAAGAGAACCAAAATTTGGAGAAGGACCGAATGAAGAAGTTACACATGCTCACATACACTGCCGCCGCATCAATGGCCGCCGCGATGACGTGCGGTACCACGGCACTTGCCGGTGGCCCCGTCGGCACCACGTTCACCTATCAAGGCCAACTGCAGCACAATGGCGAACCCGCCAGTGGCGAAGTTGATCTGCTCTTTCGGTTGTATGACGGGCCATCGGGATTCAATCAGATCGGCTCGACGCTCTTCGTCGAAGACTTCGAAATCAGTGAGGGCGTGTTCACGATCGACCTCGATTTTGGCAACGGCGTCTTCACCGGCGACCCGCGTTGGCTGGAGATTACCGTCGACGGCACGACGTTGAATCCGCGCCAGCCGATTATGCCTGCGCCGTATGCGATGTTTGCTGCCGATGGGAATGAAGGGCCGGAGGGTCCCCAGGGCCCCGAAGGACCGATCGGACCGGATGGACCAGAGGGGCCAACAGGATCGCAGGGGCCCCAAGGTGAGCAAGGTTCAACCGGGCCCCAAGGTCCGCAAGGTCCACAAGGGCCGACAGGATCAACAGGTCCGCAGGGACCAGAAGGTCCGCAGGGACCGCAAGGCCAGGCTGGCGACTCGCACTGGGCAATCTCCGGCGGTAACACACATTACACCTCAGGTAGTGTTGGTGTCGGACTGACAAATCCGAACTCGACGCTTCACGTTCGCGCGAACACGGATGAAACACCACTGCGCGTTCAGGTTGGCAGCGCAAGCCGCTTCACCGTCACTGATAACGGAGGCGTCACCATAGGCGCATTTCAGAACAGTCCGCCTGAGCGAGGTCTGTACGTCTTCGGCCGAACAGGCATCGGAACTGCAAATGCCAATAATGGACAACTCCACGTTGCGGCGGCTAGCTCAAGCACGGCAATCTATGGCGAAAGCACTGCATCCAGTGGCACAACGTACGGCTTGCGCGGCCGAACCGCCAGTACCTCGGGTCGAGGGCTATATGGCCACAGCACTGCAACCAGCGGCACAAACCACGGGGTGCGCGGCCGAAGCGACAGTACGTCAGGCCGAGGCGTCTCAGGATTTGTTACTGCATCCAGTGGCGTCAACTACGGTGTGCACGGGCAGGTGGACAGTCCCGTCGGCCGAGGTGTCTATGGCCACTCTACCGCGGAGACGGGTGTGGGAATCGGCGTGCGAGGTCGCACAGACAGCAACGAAGGCATCGGCGTATACGGTCATGCCGCGGAAAACACGAGCGGGGCCCCCATTACCTCCTACGGCATCTACGGCCGAGCCGATTCACCCCATCACAGCCGAGGCGTCTTCGGCATCTCAACAGCGCAGAGCGGAGGAAATCACTTTGGCGTCCGCGGGCTGGTCGAGTCTTCCTCGATTTCCAACTACGGTGTCTATTCCGTCGGTAACTTCGGCGCTTCGGGAAGCAAAAGCTTTCGCATCGATCATCCTCATGATCCGGAGAACAAGTACCTCGTTCATTATTGCTCAGAAGGACCCGAGCCGTACAACGTCTATCGTGGCACCGTGGATTTTGATGAATCGGGCGCAGCGTGGGTGGACTTGCCGGACTACTTCGAGGACATCAATCGCGATTACACCTATCAGCTCACAGCCGTTGGTGCACCGGGCCCCTACGTCCACATTGCCAGGGAGGTTGAAGACAACCGATTTTTGATTGCTGGTGGCCAACCCGGCGCAAGCGTTTCGTGGGTTGTCAGTGGTGTGCGCGATGACGCATGGATGCGCAATGTTCCACCGGCTGACGTTCAGGAGAAGCCGGAGCACCTGCGCGGTACTTATCAGCATCCGGAGCATTTCGGCCAACCACGTGAACTCAGTGAAGATGCAGCGGAACGAA
>PWVT01000148.1 GCA_003562195.1 Phycisphaeraceae bacterium
CGAGGCCTCGACGTTGGGGTAGGGAGAGATTGGCACGCGTCATGTCCGCGACTCCATCAGGCAGAATCTTGCTCGTTCAACAAAGTCCCCCAGCATAGCGAAAATGGGCGGTTGTGCCACTCACCCCCGCCTGAGGAACGTATCAACAGGCCAGAGGCCTATTCCACTTTCAAACTGAACCAGTACCCGCCTGACGCTTGTGTGAAATGCAGCGCTATCGCACGACTCTGTAGCCCCGCCTAAGCCTCCGGCACATCCGAAACAATTGGTCGATTCAGGATTTCATCTTAGCTGCAACATTATGACCGAGACCTGTTCGATCAACTGAAAACACATGAGCACGTTGGAACTCTCAAGTTGCACACATTACTGCATACGATCACTTCGACAGATCATTGCACCTCGAGGAGGAACTGACCATGTTCTCAAAGCGTTTTCGCCTCGGATCGCTGCTTGGATTCCCAATCTATCTCGATTTGAGCTGGTTTCTCATTGTTATTGTGCTTGCTTGGATGCTGGCAACGCTGCACTTTCCCATCGCACTTCCCGATCTCAAGGCCGGTACCTACTGGATGATGGGGATCGCTGGGACACTTGGCCTGTTTCTCTCCGTGCTGCTGCATGAGTTGGGGCACGCCGTGGCGGCGCGGCGATGCGGGTTGGAGATGCGCGGCATCACGCTGTTTATTTTCGGCGGCGTGGCGGAAATGGCTGACGAGCCGCAGCAACCCAAGCACGAGTTCATCGTCGCCATTGCCGGTCCGCTGGTAACGCTGGTCATCGTCGTGCTGACCTTCGCGATCACCGCTGTCGGTCCACTAATTGCACTGCCTGAGCCGGTCTCGGCAGTGGTGTTCTACCTGGCCGTCATCAACTTCATCCTGCTCGTGTTCAACATGGTTCCCGCTTTTCCGCTTGATGGTGGTCGCGTGCTACGGGCGTTGCTCTGGCAACTCAAAGGCAGTTTGCGTTGGGCAACACGGATTACATCGAGTATTGGTGCCGGCTTTGGGCTGTTCCTGATCGTGATGGGCGTCTTTGCATTGATCACCGGGAATGTCTGGTCAGCAATCTGGATGGTCATTATTGGCCTGTTCCTGCGCTCTGCAGCGAACATGTCATACCAGCAACTTCTCGTCCGTCGCGCGTTGGAAGGTGAACCGGTCCAGCGATTTATGAGCGTGGATCCCGTCTCTGTGCGATCGGATTTGACCTTGCAGGCGTTAGTCGACGATTTCGTGTACGAGACATACCACAAGCTCTATCCGATTGTGGATAACGGCCATGTCACCGGCTGTGTAACGACGCAGCAGGTCAAGCAGGTGCCGCGCGAACAGTGGGACAGCGTGACCGTGGCGGACATTGCTCAAGAGTGCACGCCTGAGAACACCATCTCGTACGATTCCGATGCGATGGACGCGCTGGCACGAATGAATCGCAACGGCATCTCAAGATTGATGGTGCTTGACGGAGAAGAGCTCGTCGGCGTTCTCTCGCTGAAAGATCTGCTCGGATTTCTGTCTTTGAAAGTCGAGCTTGAACAGGAGCATGTGCCTGTACGCCAGGTTAACCCAATCAACCATCAAGACTGATTACGGATGTCCAATGCATGCATGAGTAGGATTTGCTGCCTCGTCACAGGACACCCGTCACGCTTTTTCGGGATGGCTTGCATTGGGTTGATGCGGCAGACTACTTATCAGGAGTGAACCCCAACGCCGTCAGCACGTGTAGTACATCGTGAATACCAGCTTTGCCAGCGTTGAAACATCTTTCTGGCATTACCGTCAACCCATCGCGCAATCGTAGTACTTTGCCTTCAATCGGATCGCACCTCAGACCTGAGAACGTCGGGAGTGAAGTTCCTGAGCGAATCGGCCGAAGTACAGCAACGCTGTCAACGAGCTACCGAGTGCAGCTGCGAGGAAGAGGATTTGCGAGATCATCATCCATTGCAAGATGATCACCACAAACCATGCAAAAACGAAAGCGGTAGTCAGTTTGCCCAGCACTCCTGGCGTCATACGCTGAAAGGCCGACCAGTCGCGCACCGTGATTGCGTATGTAGCCACGATCAGGACTGTGAAATCTCGTAGAAGCACCAGGACGAGTTGCCACCATTCAATAGGCCCAACGAAAACCAGAGTTAACAGGACGGATAGGACAAACGCTTTATCTGCAATGGCGTCCAGCAACGCACCCAGTGCGCTGCCGACGTTGTATCTGCGCGCGATGAACCCGTCGGCGACGTCACTCACCGCGGCGATGATGACCACGATCAGTCGCCACTGAGGCGCAAGAAACGGGAACGCCCCTGCAAGGACGATGCGCATCATTGACAGCGCATTGGGCAGGTTCCGCAGCAACGGTGAAGCGTGGGCGTTGTTGGCCCGGCGGCTCATGGTTCGGCTCCACGGGCCACGTCAGGCCGACCGATCTGTGCTATGTTGCCGCTGAACACCATGAACCACCTCACCCGTATTGCAGATGTCGATCACGACACGATACTGCGGCTGTTTGAGTCCGCCAGCC
>PWVT01000154.1 GCA_003562195.1 Phycisphaeraceae bacterium
ATTGCTCGCGAAGATGCGCATCGTCAAATTCTGTGCCACACTCCGGACACGTGCCGCATTCATCCAGACCCTCGAGATCGTAATCGCAGTGCAGGCAGTAGCGATGGCCACATGTACGGAAACGTTGAACCTCTCGGAGGCAGACGTACATCAGATATACGAAGCTGGAACTCCAGACAACCAACGCGAGAGCAACGGTCATCAGCAATCCAAATTCACCCACCACATCACTAACAATTAGCATCATGACGAAGATTGCGACGAACGCAATAGTCATCGCCACACTTACGGCCACGGCACGTCGCACTCTTCGTGACTGATCACGAACCGCCGGTAGTACATGAAGCGGATATGCAAAATATCGCATCGTAGAAAATCAGTCGATTCGGTTCATCTATGCACGGTGCGACGTTCATCACTGAGTTTTCGAGCTTCACGCGCTTCACTTGTGGAGCGGCTTGAGCGCGGTGGTCTGCTCGATGAAGATCAACACGTCGTACCGTCGCATAGGATCGGTCAGGACATAGTTACCCTGTGCTTCAGTCTCGGGGTTGTATGTAATGCCGACGGCACGGTGACCTCTCGGTCGGCTGAAACCATCGATGTCCTCCGCATCGCGCATCACCATGAGAAATTGCGACTTGCCCAACTGGTTAAGCAGGTCATCGAGACTATGCGACAACGCCTCCGGCACCTTCATGATGCGTCTTGGCGCTTCCCAAGCGCTGCCTGCGATAACAGTTCCACGATGTGTCGAGAAACCAACGATCACGACGTTTTCTTCGCCATGGGTTTCCCGTGCGTGTTGGCCGATGTTGTTCATCCCCTGCCGCCCCATCTGCGTGGCGCGAGCGTCACCGACGTGTGTGTTGTGTGCCCAAACAATGCCCTTGGAAGACTCGCCGTAGTGCTCCAGCAACCGATTGACGGTTTGATAAAAGTGATCAACGCGATGATTCCATGATTGCGGCCCCTGCTGGAGCATGGCCCGGAAGTGCCGCTCAGCGTACTTGACGACCATGGAATTCTGCTTCGCCGCGAGGTACATATCTGCATCAATCTCGCGCAGTCGCTCCGCATTCTCTCGCAACGCGGCGATCGCAGCAGCCACGTCGTCCTCACACGTTCTTTGTTCCATAGCCACGGTACGGACATATTGCTGCGGATCGTTGGCAAAGGGAACGAGGCAATCAAAGCGACTCGCGACCACTTCGCCGATTGCTTCATCAAGTGCACTCGCATACCGCGGGGCCTTGGCGAGCGAATCAGCGAAGCCGTACACATCGATGCCGTGAAAACCGACACGTTCAGCTTTCGGTAAATCGGCATTGTGCTCGCGCAACCACTCCACCAGTTCGACAATCTCTTCGTTCGCCCACATCCAGTTCCCCCAGCGATCGAACGTCATCAGCACTTCCCGGGCATTGTCACCCGCATCGGATTCGCCGCGCACATACCGATTGACGCGCTCGCATGCAGCCCAGTCGCCTTCTACAGCAATAAAGGAAAAGTCCTTCTCCTCGATCAGCCGCTTGCTAATTTCAGTTCGCCATGTGTAGTACTCACTCGTGCCGTGACTGGCCTCGCCTAGCAAGGCGAGGCGTGCATCACCGATACGTTCCATCAGTGAATCGAGGTCTTCGACCGTTTCCAACGGCGAAGCGATCTGACGAAGCTGATCGACCAGTTCATCCTGAACCTGTGTCAATGCCATGAATGATGCAGAGAGCAGGGCGAGTACGGAGAAACTACGGGCAATCATCATGCACAATAGTTCGCCGATTCTTGAAGCAAAGCAACTTCTTGACGAACTCATCTGTCCTGAATGTTGAACTCACCCCATGCAACATCCATACGAATCGCTCGACGTAAGCGCTGCAGATACGTGCTGCGGGATATCTCAACCACACCAAACTGCAACAAGTGATCGTTCACAAACTGCGTATCGAGCAGATTGAACCCTCGGTGACGCATCCACCGAACCAGATGCACCAGACACACTTTGGAAGCATTTGACCCGCCGCGATTCGGCAAGCTGAACATGGACTCACCGAAAAACGCACCGCCCAATTGCACACCGTACAGACCGCCGACAAGTTTATCGTCTTTCCAAGCTTCGATACTGTGCGCATGGCCGGCCTGATGCAATTCGACGTAGGCCGCGAGCAGTGGGTCTGTCATCCAACTGCCATTGTCTTTGCTACGTGGTTTGGCGCAGTAGCGCATGACCATCTCAAACTCTACATTGGACCGAATGACGAACTTCTTTTGCCGTACCAGTCTCGCTAGATTCTTGGGCACATGGAACAAATCGAGTGGTATGATCGCTCTCGGATCAGGGCTGAACCAGCCAATCTGACCGGTGCGCGGATCTGCCATCGGGAAGATCCCGTTTGCATACGCCGTGAGCAATTCATTCATGGCAATTCGCAAAGTGTACTGCGCCCGCGTGTTCACCCGATAAGTCTGAGAGTTCGACCAACACAACGCAAGAACAACGCTAGGATTGCGTGATCCTTTCACACGTCA
>PWVT01000188.1 GCA_003562195.1 Phycisphaeraceae bacterium
CCCCGGAAGGGGGTGGGTGGTGACGACGCTGTTCGTGGTGTCGTCTTCACCGGGCCGGGTGCCCTGCCGGCGAGCGGAGCGAGTCGGCAGTGCGATTGCGCAAAGCACGGCCGACTCCCGTTGGTCGCTGGCCGTGGCACCCCCCCCTCTTCCTCAAAGACCAATAACCAATAACCAAAAACCGTCAACCGTGAACCGTCGCGCTTCATCGCTTGCCGATTCTGATCGCTCGCGCGCCGTCGTTGGTGACTCTGGGGCTGCCATCTGAAAATCGGCGAGCCGTCTACTGGATACCTACGCAATGAAGCAGTGGAGTTGCGCGCGATCAGCGAGTTGAAAATGACTCGGTCAGATGAGGTGCTGCGTATCGAACTGACCCCACTTCTGAGCTAAGTACTCGGCGACGAGTCGGCGGTGGCAGTGGTGTGGCTTGTGTTCGCTGCAGAGCAAGCAGCCCTGGTCCACTATGTCGCGAGCGATGGCTTCATCGATGTGACGTTTCTCCATCAGCGACATGAACTCTTCCTCGTAGACCGCCCATGAGACGTTTCAGAATTGAGAGCGCCCGCCGAGGACCGAGATTGCCGCAAACCCTTGTTGGAGCGCGAGTTTGTGCGATCTTGACACCCGGCGATCCGAGAGCCGGAGCCGTCAACCAGTGGGTCGCCGCTATTCCGCGACGAAGCGGGAAACTCGTCGATGTCCGCCATCAGCCGCTTCAGGGCCGGCCGCTCCATGTTGCCGCCGGTGAAGCCGCCGTCGTCATAGCGATCAGGCAGGCACTTCCAGCCCTCGCCTGCCTGGCTGGTGATGTACGCTTCGGCACTGTCGCGCTGAGCGTCCAGCGAGTTGTAATCCAATTCGAGACCTTCTTCGCTGCTCTTGCGCGTGTAGATGGCGCAGCGGGTGGTGGGGGAACTCGTTGTCGAGGCACGCTGGATCATGTGCTGCTCACTCCTTTGGCCTCCTTGGGGACATTGAAGAACAGGTAGCCGTTCCAGTGCGAGCCGGTGACCGCCTTCGCTATCGCCGAGAGAGAGCGGTACACCTCGCCCTCGTATTCGAAGCCCTTCGCCAGCACCCGCACGTTGATCGTGCGGCCCTTGTATTCGCGGGTGAGCAGTGCGCCCGCATCGGCAGGCGCAGATCATGCTGCAGCGAGCTGGTCGCCGACATGCACTCGTCATCGCCGTTCTGATGAGCCGGCGGCCGCAGGCGAAGGTCGGCATCGCGTGCCAGTTCCCTCGCGCGAGCACGAGCCCGCTCCGAGAGGCCACCCTGCTCCAGCGACTGCATGCGCCAAATGATCCGCTTGACCAGAAAGTCCTTGTTGCCGGAGCGGCTCGCCTCGCCGAAGACCTCCGCGTACTGCTCGCGCAGCTCCGATGGGTACATCTTCTTCAGGCGTGCCAGCTCTCGTCCGACGTTCATCGACATGGCGTTCTCCGTGCGTTAACCACGTCGCCATCAGGGCAAGACACGGCGGAAAGATCAAGGCGATTTAGAGCGTTCCCGAAAGATTCTGCGGGGGATTCTGGGGCGACGAGATGCAGTCGCGATCGCAGCCGAAGTGCGCCCGTGGCCAGAATGGCGGCGACCGCGTCGCGCCGGTCGTCGGGAGACATGTTCTCGTTTTCTGGACGTATTGACATCGTGCACGCTCCGAAGAGGTGTAAAGCGGGCGAATCCATCCGCGACGGGTTGGGCTTGGTTGTTTCAGCCGCTTCGAAACGCTGCGGCTCTAATTGGTTAACTACGCAAAGCGTGATCGAAGGAGATGCTGACATCCAGGTTTCCCTCAGTCCGGCCTCTCACTCCCAAGCCCCTGGTCCCGGCCGCCCGCCTGGAATCAAATTTCCTATCAGTCAGTTATCGCCCCAAAAAATGGAAATAGCTCTGGATGGTAATCCGGGGCATGTGCATTATCACAAGAAAGATTGGCATTGCCCCGCTCGTGTGGTAGGGTTGCAAGGAGACCGTTGGCAAGAACACTTCTTCTCTGCAACGGGGAACATCATGCGCACCCGCTCCGACCGCACCGCAATGCGGCACTCCGCCGCGATCTTCACCACACTCTGCCTCGCTTTGGCCTGCCCTTCAGTTGCCCATGCGCAGTGCCAGTACGAAGTCACCGCGATCATCGAAGGCCCGCCGTGTGGGCCATCGGGTTCGCCATTGCCGGTCAACGGCAGGGGGATGAACAGCCACGGCCACGTCGTCGGTTCGTACATGCAATGCTGGGTCACAGCAGATGAAGCGTTCTACTGGACGCCCGAAACCGGCCTCGTCACGCTGCCGCGACCCGATGGAATAGTCTCGGCCGTCGCCACGGATATCAACGACAACGGCACCGTGGTTGGTGCTCATCGAGCCACGCAGTTTGGCGAGTGGACGGCGTTTACGTGGCATCCTGATGACGGCATGTACACCTACCTCGAACCGCTGCACGATGCCGGCGGGTCGTCACTCAACGCGATCAACAACGACGGCATCGCCGTGGGCTCGCGCTCCATCGGCAAGCCGGGC
>PWVT01000168.1 GCA_003562195.1 Phycisphaeraceae bacterium
CCAACGGCGAGCCGCAATGGCAGGAAAACGGCATCCTCATTGCTGACCGGTCGTTCAGCTCAACGCAGGATTATGGTTTGTCAATCGACAACGATGGCTATGCGGTCGTTGCGTTTCGTGATGACCGCGGCGGTGACGTCGTCGTCACCGCAACGCGCGTGGCTCCCGATGGCACGCAGGTGTGGGGCGAAATGGGTGTGCAGCCGTCAATGACCGGCGGCACGATCGGCCATATCCACGTCGAAGCAACCAGCGATGGCAACATTGCAGTCGGTTGGTTCAATGGCTCCGATGCTCGCGTGGTCAAGCTCGACAGCGATGGCGACGAACTGTGGGCAACGGACATTGGCCCCGCGCCGGCAGGCGGGTTTACCGTGTCTGACCTCATCGCGTCTGACGCTCCGGGCGCCAGCGGCGAACTCATCGTCGTCATGACGACAATGGGCGCGTTCTTCGATCCGCGTCATATCTACGCCCAGAAACTGGATGCCGACGGCGACGCGGTGTGGGCCAGCCCCACGCCGATCTTTACGGCTTCGAGCATTCAGATCGCCTACTTTCCCACCGGCGAGTCTGATGGCAGCGGCGGGATGGTCATGGCGTGGTACCAGACCGATCCATTGCAGGTGCGCGCTCAGCATGTTGATGCAGCAGGCGCGATTCAGTTTGCCGCAGATGGCGAAGTCGTCTCCGCCGATGCGTCGCAGCTTCGCGTGGACCCCAACGCCGCATACGACGCCACGACTGGTGAAACGTATGTCTTCTGGCGCGAACTTGACGGATTTCAAAACGCCATCGCCATCTACGGCCAGAAGTTCGACGCCTCCGGCCAGCGCCAGTGGACGGACAACGGCGTGTCCATTTTCGATTCATCCAACGAAACCACGCAGGTGCGCACGCTTTTGCATGATGACGGCGCACAGGTGTACTTCGTCGAGCGGCTGACACCGACATCACAGCGGGTGCTCGGCCACCTTGTTGATCCGACTGGCAATCAAGAGACCGCAGCGGGCAACGGCCTGATTGAAGTATCGACCGTGGAATCAGGCAAGTCACGACTGGCAGCGAGCAAGAGTGCTGAGAATCAAGCTGTGCTCGTCTGGCAGGATTCTCGTAATGGTGCGGATGATCTCTTTGCGCAGAACGTCAATGCTGATGGCTCGCTGGGCGATCCCGAGCCGGGCATCATCGGCGATCTCAACGGCGATGGGGTGGTCAATGTATCCGACCTGTTGATTTTGCTTGGTGCGTGGGGTGATTGCCCAGACAAATCAGCATGCCCGGCTGATCTCAATGGCGACGGCGAGGTCAACGTCAGCGATCTGCTGATCCTGCTTGGCAACTGGGGCTAACGTTCGCTGCCTGAGCAATGTACTATTGCCCGGCGGCTGTCGTGTGTACGGCAGCCGCCTTTTCTTTTGCGCTGCATGCGTGGTAGTCTGCGATGGTGAATGAGCCAACCAACATGCGCGATGCCGAAGCAGTGATCGATCTCTTTGATCGCGCAGCCGACGCGGTGCGCAGCCACCCGGATCGCGCCGGCTCGGTGGTGACACTCCCTGCACACGGCCGCCTGCTCGCCACTGGCGATCTGCATGACAACCCTGCCCACCTACAGCGCATCATTGAGCTGGCAGCATTGGATGCATCACCAGATCATCATGTTGTCATGCACGAAATGATCCATGGTGAACATCTCATCAACTCCATGGATTTCAGCCACCGCATGCTTGCGCGCGTGGCGGAATTGATTCTCAAATATCCTGCGCAGGTGCATCCGGTGCTGGCCAATCATGAGCTATCGCAGTTGACTGGCAAAGGCGTCAGCAAAGGTGCGGGCAACAGTGTTGAACTGTTCAACGATGCAATCGAGTTTGTCTTTGGCGATCATTGGGATGAAGTGCTCGATGCGATCAAGAGATTCATCCGCGCGATGCCGCTCGCGCTGCGGAGCGAAGGCGGTGTGCTCTGCGCCCATTCGCTGCCAACCGCGCGGGCCATGAAGCACTTTGACCCCGATGTCATCGACCGTGAACTGACGGATGAGGACTACACTGCGCCCAACGGCAGTGCATACATGATGGTCTGGGGGAGACGGTACACCGCCGATCAAGTTGCCTCATTGGCCAGACATTGGGACGTGATGCTGTTCTGCCTCGGCCACCAACATGTGGCAACAGGAATCGAAACGCCATTTCCACAGGTTGTGGTGCTCAATTCCGATCACGAACAAGGCAAAGTGCTCCCTTTGGATCTCGCCAACCTGGTGACGGCCGAGGAAGCTCCAATGTTCGCCACCCCCCTGTAGATCTTGATGGATCAGTACACGGTGTCGCATTGCTTGATAGCATCCGATTATGTCAGTCCAGACCACTGTCATGCTCTCAATGGAAACCTCGCAGCGCGAGGGTAGCGTGGCCCTGCGCGATCAGACAGGCACGATCCAAAGCGAGGCATTGCACGTCTCGGGTCGACATGATGACGATCTGCTGCCAGCGATCGACCGCCTTTTCAAAAGAGCCGATGTGCAGCCACGAGACCTTGACGCCGTTGCTATTTCGATCGGCCCCGGTGGTTTCACTGGTCTTCGCATTGCGGTCAGCACGGCCAAGATGTTTGCGGAGGCCCTGAATGTCAAGCTCGTTGCAGTTCCCAGCGCGCTGGTCGCCGCTGCCGCAACGCCGATTGGGGCTCGGCGAATACTCGTCGCGGCGGCTTGCAAGGGTGACAGCTTCTGGGCCACGCAAGTGCATATTGACAACGACGTGCCGCGCATCGCCAGCCCTGCCGGGCTGCAGTTCTCAGCCGAGTTTTCCACTGAAGGGATCGAGGCGGTCTTGGCTGATGATCACTTCCCGGAGGCAGCCCGCCGTCGATGTGAGTCTTTGCATCTGCCGTTGATGAGGCCGTCCTTCACTGCACAAGCATGTCTTCGCATTGCTGATTGCATGGCGCGTGCTGGCGAGTTCGTTGATCCACTGAACCTCACGCCGCTATATCCCCGCCAGCCCGAAGCAGTCCGCATGTGGAAGCAGCAGCATCATTCCTTGTAACTGCGTCCAATAAGGCCCTTCAATCCGCATTGTTTGTGCTGTGTGTTCCACCTGCGCTATTTGGCAACGCATAGGGAAGTTTTCTGAAATGAAGTTCTAGGGGGAGCAGCCCGATGAGAACACGGGTGGTTTAGGCAATTTGTAACAGCCGCCAGTCGCCACCATACGTATGCACTTCGAGAGGTTCCTTCAATGGCCAAGAACACCAGATCATCCATTTGGGCTGAAAAGCAAGTCTTTACCACTGGTGAGGCGGCGGAAATCTGCAACGTGTCACAGCAAACGATCATTCGTTGCTTTGATAGTGGACGATTGCAGGGCTTCCGTGTCCCCGGCTCGCGCTTCCGACGCATCCCGAAAGCCGACCTGCTTCGCTTTATGAAAGCAAACGATATCCCGACAGAAGGTCTGGAGAGCGGCCAGAAACGTATCCTCGTGGTTGATGACGACACGCAGATTGTCGATCTCTTTCTCGATGTGCTCAGCCGCGATGACCGCTTTGAGGTCAAGGCGGCCAAGACCGGTTATGACGCAGGTCTGTTGACAGAACAGTTTAAGCCGCATCTGATTCTTCTGGACTACATGCTGCCGGATATCAATGGCAACCTTGTCTGCCAACGCATCAAGACTAATCCGGAAACCAAAGGCACTAAGATCATCATTGTCTCCGGTGTGGTCAGTCAGGATGAGGTTGATGCCCTTGGCAAAGCTGGTGCGGATGATTTTGTCAAGAAACCATTCAACATCGAGAAACTCATCGACCGCGTCGCTGAACTGACCGAGGCACAATGAGTGGGAGGCCGCGGTGTCAATGCTTAATCATCAGCGCGATCTCCCTGCATCCGCTCCTCTGCCTGCTACCCCGAGGGTGGAGCTCATCCTCCAACAGCTTGACGGGTTGCCAACACTGAACGCGATAGCCGTACGTGTCATTGAGCTTACAACCAGCGACACGTTTCAAGCCGAGCAAGTGATTGAACTGATCGGCTCTGACCCGGCACTTGCCAGTCGCGTGATGAAGCTGTGCCGTTGTATCGATCGTACTCGCAGCAAGTCGATTACCAGTATTGAGCGTGCCGTACTGCACGTCGGATTTGACGCTGTTCGCAGCGCAGTACTTTCGGTTGAAATCTTCGACTTTTTCGACCAATTGAAAACCGCAAGTGGTGAAACGCGCGACGGTACCGGCTCGTTCGACCGCGAAGCGTTCTGGCACCACAGTCTTGCTGTGGCCGTCCTTGCGGAGCGACTGGTGCAGATCAGTAATCTTCACCAGTCGTGTGTCGCTGGTGAAGCATATCTCGCGGGATTGCTTCATGACCTTGGCTTTCTCGCACTGCATGTACTGCTTCCGCAAAGCACTGACCGCGTCTGCCGCTTGGCCGAGGCCAATGGCATTTCGATCGATGCAGCGTGCAATCGGATCATTGGCACCACTACACACACCACCGGAAAACGCCTGGCTGAGCGATGGCAACTTCCACGCAGCATTGGCGATGTAATCTGGCTTCACGGCCAGCCGTTTGACTCGCTGCCACAACTGCCTCATCGTGGACTCATTGCGATCGTCTCGCTGGCTGATATCCTTGCGCGTGGTCGTTATATCACTCCAATGGGACACATGTCTCGCGGCGAGACTATCAGTGACGTATGCGCCGCGCTGGAGCTTGATCCAACCGAGGTTGAGCTTGCTGCAGCCACGTTGCCGCGGGAGGTCAGTGCCCGCGCCAGCGTATTGGGCATGGATCGGCGTCCGGATTGGGATCTGGTCTTGCGATGCATCAGCCGCGCCAATCAATCTCTGGGGAAAGCCAACGAAAGCATGCGTCACGCCTCCACATTGGCAGCGCAGCAGAATCAAACACTAAGTGCGATCGGTCGATTTCACGAAGCACAATCACCGGGCGACTCGGTCATGTCAGTCGTGGAAAAAGTTGCGCAGAGTGCGATTGAGTCGTTTGGAAGCGGCTTTTACGCGATGCTGCTTCCGGATGATCATCCCTGCCAACCAGAGCACGAATGTCGTTTGCAACTGGTCCAGTTTACGAGTGACGGTTTTGTTCTGCGAACAGAGTCGGTCAATCCCCCGATCGGTTCACTCACCCTCGCAGACCTCGCCGAAGGAGCGCCGCTTTCCATGCAGCTACTCAGCTTGCTCCCCTGGCTGAGTGATTACCTGATTGATGCGACTGATGTACGCGAAGTGAAGCTTCTACCACTTCGCTGTGGGTGGGGCGTCTGTGGTGTGCTGCTCCATGATCGTCCGCTTCCACCCACTGACCAACAACAATACAACGCATTGACATGCACATGGGCCGCCGCCATGGCTGCCAGTTCGCAACATCAGGGCGCACGTGCGCTGGGCGAGCAGCTTGCTGAAGCCAATCGGCTTATTGTTGAAACGCAGGAAGAACTGATCAATCGCAAAGCCCTGGCTTCACTTGGCGAGATTGTGGCTGGAGCGGCACACGAGATGAACAACCCGCTCACGATTATCAGCGGTCGGGCGCAGCAACTCGTTGCTCGGCTTGTTGATTCTAACCTTCGTATATCAGCCGAGCTGATCGAACAACAGTCACACCGGGTGAGCGATCTTATCAGTGCATTGCGTGAGTTTACCGAACGGGCCTGCCCTACACGATCGGCTACAGATCTCTCCGAGTTGGTGGTCAATGCTGTGCGATTCCTGGAACTCCCCGAGCAGCACGATCTGGATATCAACACCATCGTAAGTGACACACTTCCGCCTGCATGGATTGATGCGAAACAGATTGCCACCGCCTTGAGCGAACTTTTGCGAAATGCGGTCGAATCGAAAGGTTGCAGACATATTGAATTGCGCGTTCAAATCGACGCTCCGGATGACCGATTGAGAATACAGGTCAGGGATGATGGCGTAGGTCTGGATGACCACACCCTGACGCACGCGTTCGATCCGTTCTTCAGTTCCAAGCCCGCAGGGCGGCAACCAGGACTTGGACTGGCCAGGGCTCGCCGTTTCGTTGAAGCCCATCAAGGCCGGCTGACGCTGAAGAACGGGCCGCATGGAGGAGCGATCGCCACGATCTGGCTTGATCATTGGCGATGTGACGCTCGACAACTGAACAGCCAGGCGGCGGCCTAATGCCTTCACACAGTTGGTAGGTGACCTTGAGGTGCAGAGAAATGAGCGAGCATATGAAATCTCTCAATCAGAACGTTATCAAGCAAGTCGACGAGCTTGAACTCGGGCAGGACAGCCAGTCTCCCTGCGCTCGGATTCTCATCGCTGCACAGGCACATGTCTGCAGTGATCAAACCGTTGCTCAGCTCATGCAGCAGTACCAATGCCGACGGGTTCGTTCGCTTGACGAAGCTCGTCACGTGCTGAAGCACGTCCCCTTTGATCTCATGCTGCTCGATCCGCAGCTTGCCGGAGGTGACGGCCATGCGCTTGCCAAGGATCTGCAGGAGGTAGCGCCAGCCACCAAGACCATCATCCTCTCCGAACAGCACTCCGCCCAAGCGGCAGTTCAAGCCATGCGTTGCGGAGCCATTGATTTTGTGCACGCGCCCCAGGAATTGAACGACTTATCTTCACGTATCCAATCGGCCCTCGCACGCAGCCGCGCAGATCGCAGACGCGAACAGCGACTGGTGCGTCTGAAGAAAGTCTGCAAACAACTGAATATGGCGCGGCATGAAATCTCGGAACAGATTGATCTCCTCTGTCACGATCTGGTTTCCGCGTACCAGGACATGTCCAATCAAGTACACGAAGCCGCTTTGGCGAGCGAGTTTCGCACACTGCTCAAGCAGGAACTTGACGTTGAAGACATGCTGCGCACAGCACTGGAATACACGCTGACCAAGACTGGACCGACTAACGCAGCAGTGTTTCTTCCGGATGGCAGCTCACGCTTTGCTCTTGGTGCGTACGTGAACTATGACTGCCCTCGCGACACAATCGACCTTGTCCTGGAACGGCTCGGAAATGCTGTATGCCCTCAAATCGCCCAGCATGACGAAATCCTGACATTCCAAAGCGGCCGCTCCTTCACAGAATGGGTCGGCATTGATGCTGGCATGCTTGGCGATTCAGAGGTTGTTGCTCTCTCTTGCGATCACGAAGGCGAGTGCCTGGCCATCATTATCCTGTTTCGATCTCAGAAGACGCCGTTTGACAATGGCCTGCTGTCAATGATCGATACGTTGCGTCCAATCTTCGCAGAACAGTTGGCACAGATCGTCAAAGTGCATCAGCGTGCTCAACCCCAGTGGCCGGAAGATGCCGCTGACGACAGCGATGAGATGGATTACAACGATGACTTTGGATTCGGCTACGGTGATCTTGCCGCATAACCCCTCCCCAAGCCAATCGATCCGTTACATGCTCTGCTTGAGGTTCTGACTCGGCTTGAATCCAACGGTGGTTGATGCGTCCACCTGCATTGGCTCACCTGTGGATGGATTACGCACCGTGCGCGGAGCACGATTGCGTTTGCTGAAAGTCCCAAAGCCGACGATCGTCACTGCCTCGTCGTGCTTGAGGCCATCGGTTATCGAATTAATGACTGCATCAACCGCGCGTGCTGCCGAGGCCTTGGAATCTCCAAGCTCCGACGCGACTGCTTCGATGAGTTGACCCTTATTCATACGAACGCTCCAACGAAGGTTGAGTGTATCGTTCTATTCATCACGTCGGGCAATCACATTGGCCAACGCAAGCACGTACGAATGTACTGTACGAAGTGTGCATGTCAATGATTCAATTTTGAATTTGTCCGAAGATTACACATCGCGACCTTACAGTTACAGTGTGGCCATGTCATCCGAGCACAGCGAATCCCTGCACAGCGGCTCCACCCCGTCTGAATTGAAAGTCGTCCTAAGCGAACACCTGTCCGATGCTGCCGCACACTGGCTATCGCAACATGCTCGCCTTACCACCATATCATACGATGCACCTGAATTTCCCAGTGAACTTTCCGACGCAGCTGCACTGATCGTGCGAACATACACGCGCGTCGATTCCACACTGCTGAACCATGCGCCGGAACTGCGTGTGGTCGCCCGCGCTGGCGCAGGCCTCGACAACATTGATGTCGCTGCATGTCGCCAGCGAGGTGTCGAGGTGGTGTACACACCCGATGCGAACACCCAAGCGGTTGTGGAATATGTCATGGCTTTGCTCTTTGACGCAACACGCCCTCGCACGATGATCAGCCAGCCAGTGGACTCAACTGCATGGTCTGAGTTGCGTGAGAACGCCGTGGCCGAGTATGAGTTGACCGAACTCACACTGGGCATTCTTGGCCTTGGGCGAGTCGGGAAACGGCTGGCAAGAGCCGCGACAGGTCTTGGCATGAAGGTGCTCTATCACGACTTTGAAAATGTCATGCCAAATGAGCGCGGCGGCGCATCGCCAGTCTCACCGCAGGCACTCTTTGCACATGCGGACATCATCAGCGTACACATTGACGGACGCAGCTCGAATCGGCACGTTGTATCTGAGCGGTTTTTTGCACGAATGAAGCCGAATGCCATCTTCATCAACACCAGCCGTGGATTCGTTGTGGATACATCGGCGCTGGTCCGCTATTTGAACGCCAACCCACAGGCACTGGCTCTGCTTGATGTACATGACCCAGAGCCGTTCGGAACAGACTATCCGTTGTTGGATGTGCCGAACGCACGACTCTACCCGCACTTAGCCAGCCGCACGAAGCATGCCATGGAGAACATGAGTTGGGTGGTGCGTGATGTCATGGCTGTTCTGCACGGCAAGCAGCCGGAGCATCCCGCGCCATAACGAGTTTGTGGACATTCGCTCTCGAGGACTCGTTCCCTATTCCGAGTATCAACTGTGAAAACCGACTACCCGGCAAAACAATGCCGATATCATGCGACCATGGCATTTGAGATTGAAGTTATCCACGCTCGGCAGATCCTCGACTCCCGCGGCAATCCGACGCTTGAATGTGAAGTCGCACTGATTGGCGGCGCGACCGGTCGCGCGGCTGTGCCGTCCGGTGCAAGTACAGGTGAGAACGAAGCCGTCGAACTTCGCGATGGCGACGCCGATCGCTGGATGGGAAAGGGCGTTGAAAAAGCTGTCGGCAATATCAACGAAGTGATCGCTTTTGAACTGCTTGGTCTCGATGCCCGTGAGCAGGAAGAGATCGACTCAGCCTTGATCGAACTGGACGGCACGGAGAACAAATCCAACCTTGGCGCCAACGCCATGCTCGGCGTTTCGCTCGCCATCGCCCATGCTGCCGCTGCAGCAACTGAACAGCCGTTGTACCGTTACCTTGGCGGAACCGCCGCGAAAGTGCTGCCGGTACCAATGCTCAATATCCTCAACGGCGGCAAGCACGCGGATAACACAGTGGACTTTCAGGAGTTCATGATCCAGCCGTGGGGCTTTGACGAGTTCGAAGAAGCCATGCGCGCCGGCGTGGAAATCTACCACTCGCTCAAGACGGTACTGCACGAGCAAGGCATGTCCACATCGGTCGGCGATGAGGGCGGCTTCGCACCCAATCTCAAAGACAACGAAGATGCCCTGCGCGTGATCGAGCAGGCCGTGGACAATGCTGGCTACGTGCTGGGTGAGCAAATCTACATCGCACTCGACCCGGCGATGAGCGAACTTGCAGCCGAAGCCAAGAAGGATGGCAAGGAGGGGTACTGCTTCTTCTCAAGCGATCCCAATCGCATCGCCACCGCTGATGAAATCATCGATCTCTGGGCTGACTGGTGCAGCCGCTACCCGATCCGCTCCATCGAGGACGGCCTTGCTGAAGACGACTGGGA
>PWVT01000267.1 GCA_003562195.1 Phycisphaeraceae bacterium
CGCAATGGATGAAACCGAGCGTCGCCGCGAGAAGCAACTCGCGTACAACATCGAGCACGGCATTACGGCGGCGACGATCAAGAAGGCCATTCGTCGCGGCATTGAACTGGAGTTGCGTGCCCGCAAGACCGCCCGCGCAGCCGTGGCAACCGAGCAGAGTGAACGCGAATATGAACGCGATGAGCTGATCGAAATGCTCGAAGCGGAGATGCTTGAAGCGGCAAAGAACCTTGAGTTTGAGAAGGCAGCATCACTGCGTGACCGCGTGGCGGAGATCAGGGCCATGCCCGAATTTGGTTCATCGAAGATCACCCTCGGCGCCGTCGAACAATCGCGCGAACGCCCCGGCATGGCCCGCTCGAAGAAAGGGATTACCAAGAAGGGCAAGAAGAAAACTTCGCCACGGTGATGGGTGCCCGCGCTAAGCCGCAAGCGGCCGTGGCATGCCGCTTGCGTCTTAGCGCGTCCGTCCGCGCGACCACCGGTAACCACCGGTCGGGACTTTGTGACTTGGAACTTGCATCGAGGCGAAGTCGTGGCATAGTAGAGCTGTGACCCGTACAAAACCCTCTGCCTTAGGTTATCGGACAGTTTCTGCTCCGGGTCGCGATCGGTCTGGAAAACGATGCTCTGCTGAGAGAGGTACTGGCAACACGGTGCTCTGCCCGTGGAATGGCCAAATTCGCTGTAGCATGTGCGATAGCGTGGATTTTGGCTGTCAGATACGCGCCGTTTTTGGGCCAAAAGTGGCTCGATTCTTGCCACTCTTTCAGCAGCTCAGATCAGTCCGGGCAGTCACAGAACAGGTGAAGGCCCTCAGTCACGGTGCCAACTGGACTCCCACCAGTTCGCCGGGGCGGAGTATCGCCTCCTGCGGCAACGCGATGCGTACAGGTAAGCCCCATTCAGGGACCATGGCATCATTGCGATGCCGCTCTGGGAGTGCTTCGACCTGGGTGGCGATGTTGACGATTGATGTTTCAAACACATTGGAAGGATCATGTTTCGGGAACACGAATACTCGCATGCCCTCTTCAGGCCAGACCAACTGATGATCTCGGAAGTACACCACAACCGAACGGGCACGTGGATCGGCCAGTGTGAGGATCGGCTGGCCGGGAGTCACGGCCTGGCCCGGATGGAGATGCACCGCAGCCACCTCGCCATCAAACGGTGCGCGGATCTGAAGCAAACTGACGCGAAGTTCCAACTCGCGCATTTCTGCTTCGTGCACTTCAATGGCTTGTCGCAATGGCTCAAGCAGAATGTCCAATTCTGCATCCAAGCGTTCAGGGAGCGATTCAAGCTGTTGCTCGGACTCGAGCAGTTGCAGTTCGGCTTCGGCCAGCGCCTGTTCATGCTCGGCAATCTGTCGTGCCAGCACATCGCGACGAAGCTGGGCGATACGGACAGCAAAGTCAGTCTCGGCTTCTCGCTCGCGCAGCCGGCGTATGTTTTCATATTCTTCAGTGACACGCTGCAGTTCGATCCGGTCTGCTTCGATTGTGCCGCGTCGATCAACGATATCCAACCGTTGCCGCTGCACTTCAAGGATAAGTTCGGCAAGATCAATGGCATCACGTCGTTGCACATCGGCACGGGCTTGGGCAATCTCCGCTTCGGCCGCGGCAATTTCCTGTCGACTTTGCGAAGTTCGTGCCTGGAGCGTCGCGAGCCCAGCGAGTGTTGGTCGGTCATCCAGTCGCGCGATGATCTGGCCAGCATGTACGGTGTCGAAACGATCCAATGGTTGGCCAGACAGCGCGATGAGCACTCCATCAACAGGGCTTGTCAGATCGACACGCACGACCTCAGCTTCGCCAATGACCAGCGCTGTCCCCATGTGCCGATCCCACAGCCAGATCGTCAGCGCTGCGCATACGACGAAGGCAAGTATCGGCACAAAGCGGTCACGCATTCGCTTGTACCGCAACGACAATGGGATGGGAATCCGACGCGTGCTCACCGCTCAGACCTCCGATTCATCCTCGCGGCGATACAGGGAAGCATCGGCAACATGTTTCGATGTTTCCAGTTCCTCCAGCAATTCGCTAGAACGATTTGGATCTCGCATAAGCAGGTGGTATGTGAGATCAAAGCCATCGCGCTCATCGCCTCGTCGGCTCGTCAGCACTGCCCGAACTGCGTGCCGGCCGAGAATGCGCTGCAACGGGGACTCGTCACCACCCGGCCCGAGCCATCGCAGGGAGAGGAGCGTGTCGAACTGGGCTCGCGTTCCAAAAGATGTGCGGGCGAGGTAGATAAAAATCGCTGCGAGGACGATGCAGCCGATGACCGCCAGCGAGAAGCGCATGGTTCCTGTCGCGATACCGGTGACAATCGCCCAAAGGACAAAGCTGGTATCGCGCGTGTCTTTGACGATGTTCCGAAATCGCACCACTGCAAACACCGCAAACAGGCCGAAGGCAACCACAATATTGTCCAGCATCACCAGCATGACCAAAGACACGATGGTGGGAAGCACCACCAGGGAGACTGTGAAGGTGCGGGAGTAGGACAGGCCTGTGTGTGTCCACATGTACACCCACGAAATGAGTTGTCCCAGGCAGAACGCAAGCAGCAGTACGAGCCAGACCGATTCCAGCCCGCCGGGTGTGTGCATCCATTCACGGGAAACCTGATTGAACAATGCGTCAAGAGAATTCATTGGTCGACATTGCTCCCAGTTACTCGGCTGCCAGTGCCGTGCGGCCGTGTGACCTTGTGCCACAACAGCTCTGATGATCGCGTCACTACGATCGGCTCACCGATAGACTCCACAGACCAGCCATACTTGGGTACCGATTGTCGCTCCAATCTGAACGTCCGAATGATGTCCTGCATCCAGCGAGGAAAACGATCAACATACTTCAGTTCGACGATCACGCCGGGGTCTTCCGGTACGACCGGGTCAAGATTGAGAACGAGGCCTTGCTCGGGATTGAACTGTTTGGCGCGTAGATCGCGGTCGAACGTGACACGATTCTTCCCGGTGGGGTCAAGGTAGGCCTCGCGTTGATAGCCGACAATCAACGTACCGATGCCACGAAGCTGCCTCCGGAGGCGACAGAATTCTGTCAACGCATACATATCCTGACCAGTCGATCCATGTGTGCTCACCGTGTACAGGTCCGCCCGCACCGGGGCAGCGCCAGCAAGGAGTCGCATGAGCGATTGTCGCCTCACGCCAACCCGAAGTTTCTTGACTACTTGGTTCAGCCGTCGTTTGACTTCGAAGAAGATTGGCGAATTGGGTTGATTGTCATAGTAGCGAATGCGGAGTTTGAATCGGTTCATAAGCCCTTGTGCCGTGGCCTCGTAGAGTGATAGCCGAGGGCTGTCGAGATAAAGACTGTACACCGGATATCCTCGCGGCTCGTCAGGAGTGAGATACTCATCCGGTTCGACATGAGCAGCGATCAGATGGCGGAGTTCCCGTGCCACATCTTCACTGACGACATATTTACGTTCATATCTGTTTGGCAGATAGGACTTGGCCATTTCTTTCGCCTTCAACTCCCTTGCTCATCCAGACTGAGGCCTGTGCGTGAGCCGTTCGACTATACATCGAATCTGAACCAAATGCACATAAAACCTGTACATTCGACACTTCCGACTGTCCCAAGGGTGTAATGGGACCTTCGGATGTCGCACAATGTCATCTGGCTTGGCCCATGCACAATGTGATGGAAATGGATCTAGCTTTGTATAAGACGTGCTCCGCGCCCTGTTCCCGATGGCTGTTTTCCCCAGTACCTGATACAAACATCTAAAGGGTTTTTGGCCCGGAGTGCAATGCCAGTTCACAAAGCCCGTATAAGTCAGCGTGGTCTCAGGAGTGTTCATGTGAAGTTTGGACTTGCGATAATTGTCGTTTTGGGTGTGTTCGGTGTCGGCGGTGTCATTTTGTTCGGTGACCCGATGCGAGCCAGTATGTCCTCGTGGAAATCTGAGCCGACCGCGACGCCAGTACGTCTCTTCAAGGTTGCCGAGCGCGAGTTGATCGAGTCAATCTCCGCACCGGGCGAGATCGTGCCTCATACCAAAGTCGATATCTCCGCGCAAACAATGGCTCGAATCGTTGCATTGCCGTTTCGCCAAGGTGATGATGTGAACGCCGGCGAAGTTGTCGTCAAACTCGATGACCGTGATCTTCGTGCGGCGTTGGAGTCTGCTCGTGCAAGACGGGATGGCGAAATGTTTCGTCTGCAGGCGGATCACGCTCGGCTGACCAGCTTGAACACCTCGCTCTCGCTTGCCCGTCGTACCTTGGAGCGGCAGCGGTCTTTGTTCGATTCAAACGACATACCTGAATCGCTCCTCGACGAGGCCGAGCAGCGTGTCGAAGATCTTGAGGCACAAATTATTGCCAGTGAGCACAGTATTTCACAGACTGAAAGCAGCATCGCCGCAGCCGAGGCCGACATTCGTCGGGCGGAGGAGGGTGTGCGCAATACCGTCATTGAGTCACCTATTAGCGGTCGCGTAACTCAACTCAATGCAGAAGTCGGTGAAATGGTTGTGACCGGTACGATGAATAACCCGGGCACAGTGATCTTGACCATCGCTGATCTCGATCGCATGACCATGGAAGCGCGCGTTGCAGAGGCGGACATTGCTGGCGTACAGGCTGGGCAGCCGGCACAAGTGCACATCATCGCCTACCCAAACCGTGTTTTCGAAGGCAGTGTCCGCAACATTGCGTTGCAGCGGAGTGGCCAGCCGGACGGTACGGGATACTTTGAAACTGAGATTGACATCACCCTCGATGGCCAAATGCTTCGCAGTGGCTTCAATGCAAATGTCGATATTGAGATCGCACAGCATTATGGGGTTGTCGTGCCCAGTCAGGCGATTGTTGATCGGATGATCGACGATCTCCCAGGCGAGGTGCTCGGCAATGACTCTGTGGTGGACCGCACCAAACTCGCTGCCAGGGTGGTCTATCGCGTGATTGACGGTAAGGCCGTGGCGACCCCGGTACGTATTGGCGCAAGCGATTTGACACACACGCTCATCACCGCCGGGTTGGATGTCGGTGAAACCATTGTGATCGGACCGTACAAGGCACTAGCTGAGCTTCGTCACGATGCGTGGGTGCGTGATATGGATGCGCCAGTTGCCACTGCACTGACGCAAACCGATGTTGTTGACGAAGCCAACTGAAGGTCACCTGTTGCAATTGACCATGACCATCCGCATTCGCCAACTCACAAAGATCTACAGAGTGGGCGTGGAAACGATCCACGCGCTGCGCGGCGTTGATCTGGAGATTGCGGACAACGAGTTCGTTGCCATCATGGGGAGTTCCGGCTCGGGAAAGAGCACGCTGATGAACATTCTCGGTTGTCTCGATCGACCGACGTCCGGTACGTATGAACTGGCCGGCAAGCGTACAGACAAAATGGGTGCGGCCGAACTGGCGCGTATTCGCAATGAACAGATCGGTTTTGTGTTCCAGGCGTTTGAACTGCTCCCGCGGCAGACGGCGCTGCGCAATGTTGAACTGCCGCTGGTGTACGCACGCGGCGGGTGGCTGGGTAGACGCAAGCGAGCCAGGGAGGTATTGCAGCGTGTCGGGCTTGGTGAACGGATGACACATAGGCCCAATCAGCTTTCCGGTGGCCAGAAGCAGCGCGTCGCCATCGCTCGCGCGCTGATTAACAAGCCAACGATCCTTCTGGCAGATGAACCCACCGGGAACCTCGATTCACAGACGACTGAAGAAATCATCTCGCTGTTCAAGGAGCTTCACGCTCAAGGGCAAACGATCATCCTGGTCACGCACGAAGAGGACGTCGCAGCGGTGTGTCATCGGATTATCCGTTTGCGCGATGGAGAAGTCGCCTCGGATCAGCCGCGAGAGTCTGATCCCGTGCACCGCGAGCGATTAGCGAGAGGAGCGGCGGTGCTGTGATCCTCAATCCGATTCTGCTCATTCAAACAATATTCCTTGCCATCAGTCAGATCTGGGCGAACAAAATGCGTTCGTTCCTCACATCGCTGGGGATCATCATTGGCGTGGCAAGTGTCACAAGCGTGATTGCCGCGCTCGATGGCCTGCGAACATTAGTGCTGGATGAGTTCGAGCAGATCGGCGCGTCGAAGCTGTTTATTTTCCCACAACGACCAGCCGGTGAACCTCGCAATCTCTATCCGCATGAGCGAATTCGCCTGTCGATGGAAGAGGCACTTCTTCTGCAGGAGCACTGCCCGTCTATCGCTCAACTCACGCCGCAGACGTCGCTTGGTGCAACTGTACGAACCATGAGTCTCCAAAGTGACACCATCACCGCAACGCTCACGGGGATCTGGCCGAGTTGGCATGACATTGAGAACCGCAGTGTTGTAGCGGGCAGGCCCTTTTCGCAGATCGATGAAGAGAACGCACGTCGCGTATGTCTGGTCAATGAGGATGCGATCAAGGAATTACGCCTTGATGCTGATCCAACAGGCGACTTCCTGCTCATCAACGACAATCGATTTCTGATTGTCGGCGTGGTGGAGACACGTGAGCCGACGCTATTTGAGATGGGCAATGCAACCACGGAGGTGTTCATCCCGTTTTCCACCGCCGCCCGAATGCAGCCACAGAATTTTGGCTTTCACATCATCGCACAGGCAATCTCGCCGGAGGCGTCTGACGAGGCGCGACATGAAGTAGAGTTTGTATTGCGTCGCTCGCGCAATCTTGGGCCGGATGAAGCCAACACCTTTGGCGTGGAATCGATTGACCAGTTTGTGCAGCAGTTCAAAACACTTGCAGCAGGTATCACTGCAATCGCCGGCGGTATCGTGGCGATCAGCTTGCTCGTCGGTGGCATCGGCATTATGAACATCATGCTTGTGTCCGTCAGTGAACGCACACGCGAAATCGGCTTACGCAAAGCGATCGGTGCACGACCAAGCGCGATCCTGATGCAGTTTCTTGTTGAAGCGATCATGCTCTGCTTCGCAGGCGGCTTGGTGGGATTGATCGTTGCGCAGACAATGGTCATGGGTCTGGCGCGCATTCCCAATGCAGGACTCGAGGCAGCGGCGATTCCAGTATGGGCCATCGTGCTTGCCTTCGCCTTCAGTGCAATCGTCGGCATTGTGTTCGGCATGTTCCCGGCCATTAAAGCGGCGAGGTTAGACCCAATCGATGCGCTGAGACACGAGTAGTCCGCACAGAGCTGAGAACCATAATCATGTTATTTCGAAGATACTTGCCATTATTGTTGTTCGCTGTTGTTCTGGTGACGTCTGGTTGTAATGCACCATTCGGACCATTCTGGGGTGATGACTATCATAAATTGGATGTGTCTTCTGAGCGGTTGCGGCGCATCTCGCCGGTGGTGCTGGAAGAGCAATCGCTGAGCGAGCCACGGACGGTCGAGGAGGCAGCCAGCGCACGTTTGAACGGCTGGACACCCAGGTCCATGCGTGATGAGCAGGAGACCATCGAACTGACATTGGCGGATGTTCGAGCGGCTGCGTTGGCGAACAACCTCGATCTTCAGGTTGTGTTGTACGACCCTGCCGTGGCCGAGGCGGTTGTACGTGAGGAGGCGGCACGGTTTGAGTGGACGTTCGTTTCAAGCATCCGCCACAGCGAACGCGAAATGCCGACGGCTTCTCAACTCACCAGTTCGGAGCTCACCAATACCGACATTGACTTCGGCGTACGCATTCCCTTGTACACCGGTGGTACGGTCAATGTGAACGTGCCCATGAACCGCACCAAGACGAACAACATCTTCAGCACGCTCGACCCTGCGTACACGAGTGATTTTTCATTTTCGATTTCCCAGCCGCTCTTGCGCGATGCGGGCTTGCGCGTCAATACGCACGGCATCCGCGTGGCGCGGTATCAGCAGCAGGCGACGGATTCGCGCACCAAGCTGGAGGCGATCCGAATTCTCGCAGCCGCTGACCGGGCCTACTGGCGTGTGTACACCGCTCGTCAGGTGCTTAAGGTTCGCATGAGCGAGTATGAGCTTGCTGACCGCCTTTTGCGGCGAGCAACGCGTCGCGTCGAGGTGGGCGAAGATGCTGAGATTGAAGTTATCCGTGCTGAGGCAGGACTGGCTGAGCGGTTAGAAGCGATCATCGTTGCAGAGAACGCAATGCGGTTGCAGCAACGGGAATTGAAGCGAATAGTGAATATTTCTGGCCTTGGGATCGGTTCAACCACGCAGATCGTGCCAATGTCCAAGCCAAGCCCACTTGGGCTGGAGTTGGATGCAGAGTCGCTTGCAAGTCATGCGCTTGAGACTCGGATGGAGATGCTGGAAATCGAGTTGCAACTCGCGATCGACGCCAGCACGGTCGATCTTCAGCGCAACCGTGCATTGCCACTGTTTACAGTTGATTATCAATATCACATCAACGGCCTTGGCACCGGCTGGGATCGGTCGTACAGCATGCTGCGCAAGCGCGACTTTGACGGCTGGCAGATCGGGCTTAATGCGGAGATTCCGCTGGGCAATGAAGCGGCTCGCGCACGGGTGCATCAGGCAATCCTGACTAGACTGCAGCGATTGGCGACGCGCGAGCAGCGCGAGCTGGCGATTCGGCAGGAAGTGTTCGACGCGGTCGATCAGCTCGACAGCACCTGGCAGCGTATCCTCGCCGCGCGGCAGGCCGCAATCCTTGCTGGGCGACGGTTGCAAGGCGAGCAGCGCCAATTCGATGTTGGTGTGCGAACGAGCACGGATGTGCTTGATGCCGCTGCAGCGTTGGCGGATTCGCAGCTGGCCGAGATTCGAGCGTTGGCGGACTATCAGATCGCGATGATCGACATCGCCTTCGCCACCGGTACATTACTTGGTCGGGCGGAAATCGATTGGCAGCCGCACAACATGCCGACCATCCGGCGCTAGGTTGCCTGATGAGTATCCTGCCGGATATGCGGTTGATTCGTGCCTGACATCCGCGCTGGCGATACAATGGGCCGAATGTCCACCCTCGATACGAACAACGCCATATTGGCCAAACTCCGCGAGCGGCTGAAGATGAAAACCGCCACCGTGGGGATTGTCGGTCTTGGATACGTCGGCCTCCCCTTGGCTCGGGCCATGCATCAAGCCGGATATCACGTACTGGGATATGACATTGATGACAATAAAGTCCAGCAGCTTGCCAGCGGCAACAATTATCTGAAGCACCTCGGCGATGAACTGGCAAAAACGCTGGCTGCGTCGGATCATTTCCTGGCAACGAGTGATCAGGCGAAGCTTGCTGATGCAGATGTGATCATTCTCTGCGTCCCAACACCGCTCGGGCCGCACCGCGAGCCCGACCTGAGCTATATCGTTTCATCAACGCAGATGGTCGCGAAGGTGCTGCGGCCGGGCCAGCTTGTCGTACTCGAATCGACAACCTACCCCGGCACGACGCGCCAGGAAATGTTGCCGATCCTTGAAAAAACCGGCCTTGCCTGCGGCCGTGATTTTTTCCTCGCGTACAGCCCTGAACGTGAAGACCCCGGCTCAATCAATCACTCCACGCAGACCATCCCTAAGCTCGTCGGCGGTATCGACGATGCATCCGGCGATCTGGCGATGGAGTTATACTCCGGTGCGGTCGAGCAGTTGCACCGTGTGAGCAGTGCGGAAATTGCGGAAGGCGCGAAACTGCTGGAGAACATCTTCCGTGCGGTCAACATCGCGATGGTGAACGAGCTGAAGACAATCTTCACTGAAATGGATATCGACGTGTGGGAGGTCATTCGAGCCGCATCAACCAAGCCGTTCGGCTTCATGCCGTTTTTCCCCGGTCCTGGCCTTGGCGGTCACTGCATTCCGATTGACCCGTTTTACCTGACGTGGAAGGCGAAGGAAGTCGGCCG
>PWVT01000094.1 GCA_003562195.1 Phycisphaeraceae bacterium
CTGACGAACTGGAAGCCGATGGCTGGCTGGACGATGCCGCCTACGCCGAGTCCATCGCCCACGAACTCACTCGCACCAAACCCGCATCACATTCATTGCTCGTACAGAAAATCACGGCCCTGGGCGTGGATGAAGCCACCGCCGAGCACGTTGTGCGTGGTGTGCTGGCTGATACAGACCCGGCCGATGCGGCTTTGGTGCTGGCTCGAAGACGGCTTAAAGCCATGACCTCAGTCCCGCACAGCACCGCAGCGCGGCGAATTGCCGGTACATTGACTCGCCGCGGCTTCGATGAGGACACCGTTCACACCGTCATCGAACGCCTGGGTTTGCGCACCGACGACTGACAGAACAATCATCATGCTTCGTTATCGACTTATCACCGGCCCGCTGCTGCTTGTGCTGCTGTTCGCCATCGTCGTGCTGGATGATTACATCGACACCGTGCAGCTCACCGGCTTCTGGCAGGATCTGTTCATGGGCCGCGACCATCCGCCACGCGGCCTGGTGCTGTTTCTGGTCCTGCTTCTCGTTGCACCACTTGCGGCTGTGGAGTTGTCGCGCATCTTCCATGCCAGCGGCATCGCCACGCGGGCTTGGCTGACGGCGGCAGCAGCGATGCTCGGCGTGGTGCTCACCTACGCCATTCCCATGGGCACACCGTCGATCACTGCCAAAGCCATACTCGGCACCGGGCTGATTGCAGTCTTCGTCGCGTCGCTCATCACCTTCAGTCGGCACAAAAACGTCCAGGGCGTTCTGGCTGCCGCTGGTGCAGTAGTCTTTGCCATGGTGTACCTCGGGCTGATGATGGGCTTCCTGCTCGCACTGCGCCGGGATCATTCTGCATGGTGGATTGTCGGCATCATCGTGACGACCAAAGCATGTGATATCGGTGCATATTTCACCGGCACCGCAATCGGGCGGCACAAGCTCATCCCCTGGCTCAGCCCCGGTAAGACGTGGGAAGGCCTTGCCGGTGGCATCGCGCTTTCAATCGTAGTCGGAATAGCGTTGGCAGCCATGAGCAGTTGGCTGAGCGACCCACGCGACCACATCCCCTTGCCGATCGGCGCCCTGTGCGGAGCAGTTTTTGCCATCGTCGGCCAATTTGGCGACCTGACGATGAGTCTTTTCAAACGCGGGGCGGGGTTAAAGGACACCTCGCAATTGCTCCCCGGCATGGGAGGGGTGCTGGATGTGCTCGACTCGCCGCTCATGGTGGCACCTGTAGCGTTCTGGTTGCTGACGCTGCTGGTCTGATTGGAAGAAAAAATCAGGATGAATCGCATCATTGCCGCTGCGCGGATAGACTATGGCAATGAAAATGTTTCGGAGTGACGAATGGCGCTGATAGAGAGTCTTTTGAATCTGTACCGCGTCGATGCTCAGGTCAGGTCGTTGCAAGGCCGCTTGGATTCGGCCCAACGCTACTACGACGCGCAGAACCAGCAAATCCTGCAACTCAATCAGAGTCTTGAAGAAACGACGACACGCAAGCGTCATCTTCAAGCCACGGTTGCCAATTTCGAATCAGAGATTGCCGGCATTGATGCACGCATTGAAAAGCTGCGTGATGAGCTGAACAACGCGGTCACCAACAAGCAGTACAACGCGCTGCTCGGTGAACTCAACACCATGAAGTCCGATCGAGGGAAGATCGAGGAAAACGTTCTCGCTGAGATGGAGCAGATCGAAGCTCTCGATGCAGAAATCACCCAGCTTGATGCGCAGATTGTCGAGCGCCAAAAACTTCGCGACGTAGCTGAGGCCCAGCTCAAGGAACGGCAGCAGGATGTCGGCCAGCGATTGGAAGAATTGCAACAGGAACGCAAGCAGGCAGCCGTTGGTATTCCTTCAGAAGTGCTTGAAGTGTTCGACGAACTCGGCGATGTTCACGACGGTGAAGCGATGGCCGAAGTCGAAGAGATCAATCGTCGCCATCGTGAGTATGCCTGTGGTGAGTGCAACATGCACATGCCCTTCGAGTTGATCTCGACGTTGCACAATTCAGCAGATGCACTGGTTCGATGCCCGGCTTGCGGACGCATTCTTTATATTCAGGAAGAAATGCGCGGCTCGCTTGCAGCGAAAAAGTAACCAGCCAGCTTATTCCTGCTCGAACAATTTCTGTTGGTTCGGCAGGTTGCGGGCCCGACTTTTCAAGTCGGTGAGTTCTTCTGAAAACTCATCAAGAGTGCGAAAGTCATAGTACTCGCTGGCGTAGCGAATGTACGCGATTGGGTCGACCTCGCGCAGCTTGGCAACGACGCGCTTGCCGATTTCCACACTGGGCACTTCGCGATCGAACTCTCGATGCACTTCCTCTTCGACCAGTTGGGCAATGTGCAATCGCGTCTCTTCCGACACAGGCCGCTTGCCGCATGCAGCTTGCACGCCACGGAGCACATTTTGCAGGTCAAACAGCACCCGCGTGCCATCTTTCTTGACCACGGCCAACCGAGCCGCGCGTTCAACACGTTCGTATGTGGTGAACCTTTTGTCACAGGTGAGACACTGGCGACGACGGCGGACCACCAACCCGCCGTCCGAAGCGCGGCTGTCGATGACCTTGTCGTTATCCTCGCCGCAGTAGGGACAAATCACGTACCGACCTCCCGGCCCAATACTTTGGGCCCATGGTGTGGATCATATGCCAGCTCTTGTATCTTCAGGTTCCGACGTCGCGACGTCAAGTGTGATACGACGTGTCACCGAACGACAACTGCTCAAGAAGGCCCTGTACATGTCAGAACGGCCGCTGTTGGCGAGCCGGCTCGGGCAGGCCGCCGATGCGCTCGCGCTGCTGTTCATCGAGCAGACTGCGAAGCTCTCGGATGACCTTGCCATTGAGTTCGTTGCGCTCAAACTCCAGTCGAGCGTTCTCACTTTCGTGCTGCATGTACTCGGCCCAGTCCGACTCGGCCATGGCCTCCATGGAAGGCATACGGCGGCCGCGATGCAGTTCAACCATGCGCTCGGTCAGCGCGTGGTACTCCGCGTTGTACTGCAAGTTCAATTCGGTCAATGCATCGCGTTGGGATTCGGTCAGATCAGGAAGATTGAGTGCACTGCGAAGCTGGGTATGCACTGCGCGGCGGTCGTTGTAGATCGCGGGAAATGCGCGGCGGCGATAGGCGTCGTCAAACGCAGCGGCATCGTCGTCCGACATCGCTGCTAGCATGGAGTGACGGGCCTCCTCGGTCAACTCGTAGATCGCCTCTTGCGCTTCTCGGGCGCGGGCCTGATAATCACGAAGCAGTTCCTGACGCCGCTCGTTGATCTCCATCCAGTTTTGTTGGTCCTCACGCGTCATGTCCTGCATTTCCAGGTAGAACCGTTGCAGGGCCTTTTGTAGTTGCTGATTGACCTTGTAGTAGCTCGAAAGCAACTCCGTCGCGTCACGCTCCCATTGCACGAGAATTTCATTGATGGCCTCACGCTGCTCCGGTGTCCAGCGAAGCAGACGCACCACATCGCTGAGATCCACTGTGGTGTGACGATTCCGGCCAGTCCCTGAAGCACGAAGGCCGTGCATTGCTCTGTTGCGAGCACGAGCCAGCCGGGCGCGTTCGGCCGACTCTGCAGAGACGACGAGCTCGACATCGTCAAAGAATGCATCATCCAGTTCTGCAATGGCATTGAGTGCTTCCTGGCGAAGCTCGAAGACGCGCTCGACACGCTGACGGCCTTCCTCAGGTGATACTTCGTCTTGATACGAACGCCACTGGTTCTGCTGGGCTTCAGAAACCTGCTCCATGATATCCTTCATGTGTTCGCTGAAGTACTCGGTGTACTCCTCGTGTAGCTGCTCAAGCAACATGCGTTCATCTTCATTCAACCCCAGCAGATCAGCGTAAATGGCAGTCTCTCGCGTATTGATCGGGCCTGGTAGATGCGAGTCGGACGATGCGCTGGTGAGAGCGGCCGATTCGTCATTGCTCTGGCCGCGAAACTGCTCCATCTGGGCTTGACGCTCTTCAATGTCCGCCTGCATGCGTTCGCTCACACGCTCATTCAATTTTCGGCGATGTTCCTCCGGCATCAATTCTCGTAATGAATCGTTGGCACGTGAATCCATTTGCTGCACTCGCTCCCGAAACTCGTCCATGCGCTGCTCGTAGTCGCTATTGTCGTCACCTGTGCCGAACATGCCCATCATTGGCGACTGCATGTTCTCTGCAACAAAGCGCAATGCTTGATCAAACAGGCGGTCACGGTCGACTTGATATGACTCATACTCCTGCTCGATCCGTTCACGAAGATCAGTGTCAAGGTCATCCATGCTTATGGCAGCATCGAAGCGGCGTTCAGTCTGGTTGTTGGTCAGAAAGTGCAGTTCATGAAAGGACTGCTGAGCAAAGTGCTGTCGAAACGCCCGCCGACGAGTTTCGCCAAGCAACTCGGAGATTGACCGGTAAGTGCGATAATTGAGCGTGCGAATGGCCTGTGCGTCCTCAGCCATCTTCGCGAAGACGTCCTGCATGACCCGTTGCATTTCCTCCATCATCCGAGTCATTTCAGCCGGATCTTCCATGGCCTCCTCATCAAAGCCAACCTCCTCCAGTGCGTCGTACATATCCGACATCATGTTTCGGGATGATTCACTTTGATCGCGCATCGCAGTCGTGAGGCGGCGCTCGTATTCGGCGAGCGTGGGGTCGATGCGGCGCAGCTCATCCGGCGTCATGTTCATCTGCCGCACGAGTTCGCTGAGATCCGCTGCCCGACCCATCATGCCCATGCTCACTTCAGTGCTATAGCGATGACGCTCACGGGCCATCTGCACTCGTTCGATCATCGCAAGCTGCTCTTCAGTAAGCACCACCTGGATCATGTTGAAGAACTGAGTGTCCAACCCACTGATCAGGTTACGGGCATGTTCCCACCTCCGCATCAACCGGTCCATATCGCTTCGGCTGGGCATGGCCATGCCTGCCGTCTGCATCTCTTGCATCTCGCGCATGAAATCGGCGATCTCGTTGTCACGAAGTCGTCGAAATTCTTCCTGATAGCTTTGAAAGTGGGGATCAATCGCACGGCGCTGCTCGGCACTGAGACCCAGGCGGTCGAGATAGCCATCGAGTTCACTGCTGTTGATCGGATCGGGCAACATGCCCATCGTGCCCTGTGCTGTCGCGGTGCGGACAGGACCGAGCAGCACAAGCAGCAACGCACCAAGAATGATGGGCATGAGCAAGGTGCGATGATCGATAGAAGTTATTCGGTTTCGTGTCTGGGTGCAGGCCATCATGATGCTGTCTCCCTGGCTAGAGAATGTTGCCGCGGTGAGTTTGACCCCACGATACCGGAAGGCCCGCAGCAGAAAAGCAGCGTGCAATTGACACGCTCAATCCATAATACCTATTTGGAATTCGTCCGCTGCATTTCAGCCCACGAAACGGGCCGAATGACGCCGTGCTGGCTTGATTCTCGTTGTCGGCGTGATTATGCTGGTCGATTCGCAACCGCTCGGCAAAGGGCGGCGGCACGGCTGGTCAGCTTCGATCCGCCCCACCGCTTCCCCGTTTCGCACGATTCGGCCTGCCATGTCGGCACGGCCCGGAACGCGTCGAGCCAATCAGGAGTTCAGCATGGTCGTTATGCGTATGAAGCGAATGGGTCGCACACACCGTCCGTTCTACCGAATCAATGTCATGGACAAGCGTGCCCCCCGCGATGGACGCGTCATCGAGGAACTGGGCTGGTATGACCCATCCGCTGCGGAAGACCGCCAAGTGAGCTTGAAGGTCGATCGCGTTAACTATTGGCTCAGCGTCGGTGCCCAGCCCAGCGACACGGTTCGCAGCTTGCTCCGCAAGAACGACATCGATCCCACGCCGGGCAAAAAGCTGGAAGCACAGCCCACAGCGTGACGCGGATGATCGCGGCCGCTGATGGCTGATCGCTCAGGGCCTTCATCCATGCGTATCGACATCCTCACACTCTTCCCGGAGATGTTTCCCGGCGTGCTTGGCGCCAGCATCCTCGGCAGGGCCGCAGCAGGCAACTTCGCGTCGTATCACCTGCACGACATCCGCGACTTTGCCGACAACAAGCACCGCAAGGTCGATGATCGGCCCTTCGGCGGCGGCCCGGGAATGGTGATGATGTGCCAGCCGCTCGTTGACGCCGTCAACGCAGCCGAGGCCGAGGATGACCGCCCCGCGACACGCATCCTGCTCACGCCGCAGGGCAAGCCGCTGGATCAGCCGCTGGTTGAGCAGTTGGCGGAAAAACCTCGTTTGCTCATGATCGCCGGGCACTACGAGGGTGTTGATGAACGGGCGATCGAACAACTCGCCCCGCTGGAAATCAGCATTGGCGATTACGTCCTCAGTGGCGGGGAACTGCCCGCGATGGTGCTCATTGACGCCATCGTCCGCCTGATTCCCGGCGTGCTGGGGCATGAAGACTCGGCGTTGGAGGATTCCTTCGCCGCCCGCGGCCCGGATCAGCAGCGTTTGCTGGACTGTCCGCACTACACCCGGCCCCGTGAATGGGCCGGCCGCGAAGTGCCCGAAGTGCTGCTTTCGGGCGACCACCAGGCCGTCGAGCAGTGGCGGCAAGAAAAGATGCTCGAAAGAACCCGCGCCAGACGGCCGGATTTGCTACCATAGTCGATTCCCAATCCACGGAAGATCAATCGTCAACCCAAGTCACTGCCATGAACACCACTGAAGTCATCGAATCAACCGTCGCCTCACAACTCAAGCCCGAGAGCGACTTCCCGACGTTCTCTGTCGGTGACACGCTCAATGTCCACGTGCGCATCATTGAAGGTGACAAGGAACGCACGCAGGTCTTCCAAGGCGTGCTGATTTCACGCAATGGCCGTGGCGTCAACTCGACCATCACCGTTCGCCGCATTGTCGCCAATGAAGGTGTGGAGCGTGTGTTCCCGCTGCACTCGCCGCGTATCTCAAAAATTGAGGTCGTCCGTCGCGGTGATGCTCGCCGGGCCAAGCTCTATTACCTGCGTGATCGCACCGGTAAGAGTCGTCGCCTGCGCGATCAGCGTCGCGGCCTCAAGCACGTCAACGGCAAGTAAACCCGGCATCACTTGTCCGGACCACGGCCCGCCTCTCCTGTGAACGCCGTCGCTGTCATTCCTGCGCGTTACGCCTCGCAGCGATTTCCTGCGAAAATGCTTGCTGACCGCACAGGCAAGCCGTTGGTGCAGCATGTGTATGAGCGTGCTGCACAAGCCCAATTGGTCGCTCGTGTCATCGTCGCCACCGACGATCAGCGCATCGCCGATGCTGTGCGACATTTCGGCGGCGAGGCGGTCATGACGCGAGGCGACCATCACAACGGCACCAGCCGCATCGCCGAAGCTGCAGAAGCGATTGACGCGGCCATCATTGTCAACGTACAGGGCGATGAACCGGAAATGGATCCCGCGGTGATTGACCTTGCCGTCCAGACGCTCATCGACGATCCCGATGCGTCGGTCGCCACTATCGCTTCACCGATGAGCGAACACGATGACCCTTCCAATCCCAACATTGTCAAAGTGGTCGTCAATCAACACGGCCGGGCGATGTACTTCTCCCGGGCGTTGATCCCTCACGACCGCGATGGCGTCGGCGAGACCGCGCCAGTGCTCAAACACGTGGGCCTGTACGTGTATCGCCGCGAGTTTCTCCCGGCCTACATCGCGCTTCCTGCCACACCACTTGAGACTACGGAGCGGCTGGAGCAGCTTCGTGTGCTTGAACACGGTGAGTCAATCGCGGTGGCCATCACGCCGTGCGAGACGCAGGGCATCGACACGCCCGAGCAGTACGAGGCCTTCGTGCAGCGATACCTCGCTGCTCAGGCGTAACTTGTTCCTTCAGTTGGCTTCAGCGGCGTCAATGGTGTTGCGCAGCAACATGGCGACGGTCATCGGCCCCACGCCTCCCGGCACCGGCGAAACGTGCCCCGCCACTTGCGCGACTTCATCAAAACGCACATCCCCCACCGTCTTGGATTTCCCCGCTTCGACGATTCGCGCAATACCCACGTCAATCACGACCGCACCGGGCTTGACCATCTCGGCTTTGATCAGTCCTGCCACGCCGGTTGCAGAGATGAGAACATCCGCGCTGCGCGTGAGCACTTCAATCTCCCGCGTGTACACATTCGTGGAAATCACTGTCGCTTCCGCACCCATCAGGAGGACCACAATCGGCTTCCCAACGATGTTGCTCGCCCCGACACACACGCAGCGCGCCCCGCGCAGCTCGATGCCGGTGGATTCGATCATCTTCATCACCGCCAGTGCAGTGCATGGCACGAGACTCTTGCGGCCATGCACGACGTTACCGATGTTTGCCGGGTTCACACCCTCGACGTCTTTCTCCGGATCGATCAGCGATTGAATGCGATCAGTATCCACTGCATCCGGCAAAGGGAGGTGGACCATGATCGCGCTGACATCCTCATCCTTGTTCAGCAGCAACACTCGACCGGCGACATCCTCATAGCTTGCGTTTGCGGACAACTCGTGAAGGACGTACTCAATGCCCAACTCCGCACATGTGCGGGCCTGGTTGTGCGCGTAGATCTTCGCGCCTTGATCCACACCACAGAGTACAGCATCAAGCCGCACCGGCCGGCCTTGTGAGCGCAATCGCTGGACGCGCTCAGCCACATCGGTCTTGAACTGCTTGGCCAATTCACGGCCGTCGATGATGGCTGCTTTGTGTGACACGGTTGACATGACTGGTTCTGTACATCGCCCCGATGAGTGCGGGCATCGGGTGGCTGGCTGCTTTGATTTGACTACTTCCTAGCACCCTCGACCGTGGGCAGATCATCCAGACTCGCCAGACCGAACACTTTGAGAAAGTCATGCGAGGTGCCGTAGAGCATCGGGCGACCGAGTTCCTCAGCCCGGCCGACGATCTTGATCATCCGTCGTTCGAGCAAACCCCGCAGCACTTCACCACTGGCCACGCCGCGGATAGCTTCGACCTCCGCTCGCATGATCGGTTGTCGATACGCAATGATGGCGAGCGTTTCCAGCGCTGCTTGGCTTAGCTTGGTGCTTTGGCGGTCGTGATGCAGGCGTGCAAGCAACGGACCGAAGGCCTTCGTGGTCAGCAATTGCCAGCCGCCTGCCAATCGCTCCGCGCGAAAGCAGCGGCCGGTTTGTTCGTACTGCTCGTTGAGTTCCGCCAACGCATCACGGATCGCCGCGGCAGCCCCCTTGCTCGGCAAGCCGAGCAGTTCTCCGAGGCGTGCTTCGCTAAGCGGCCGATCGGAACTGAGCAGTAACGCCTCAATCCGCAGTTGCAGTGGCTGTTGTGCACATGGTTGTTCGCCAGAGTCACTGTCACCGGACGCCTGATCGTCGGCGTGCTCTTCCTGCGCGAGCGAAGCTGCCTGTTGGTCGGTCATACGGACATTGCTTTCGTTCAGATTGCACCCTTCTGGGCGGCGACCTCGGCGATATGCTTCTTGGCCATCGCCCGCTGTTGATCGCGCTCGACCCGCTCACGATCATCGCCAGCTTCGGTGATACGTGCGTTGGCTTCAGCCAGCTCCGCCTCTGCCTCCTGCATGGAGATTGTCTCGGCTGGCGTGGCGGCTTCGGTCAGCAACGTGACGGAGTCGTTTTGCACTTGAGCAAAGCCATTTTCAATGAGGAACCACCGGCTGCCGCCTTCCGGGAAATCCAGCCGCAACGCCCCGATACCGAGTTTCGTCAACAGGGGCGATTGTCCAGCCATGATGCCTTGCTGGCCATCCCACGCCGGGAGCGAAACGTACGTCACGTCATCATCCAGCACCGACTTGGTGGGCGTTACGATCGAGCAATGGAAGGTCTTGGCCAAG
>PWVT01000157.1 GCA_003562195.1 Phycisphaeraceae bacterium
ATGCGTCGCTGGTCGCCGTTTGTAACTGGCATGAACCCGCCATTGACTAATCCCTGATCATGTGCAGTTCGTACATTTTCGCGGTGTATGCGATTCAATCCGAAGGCGGGTACGCGCGGAGTCAGATTGATGCATAGGAAGAACCGGGCAACGGTCTAATGAATACTCGAAAGCTCGTGGAAATGGTCCGCGAGTGGCTCGATGTGGGCAACTACGCCGTGGGGTTGTCCGGCGACGTAGGCGGCGGCTGCGACAATGCCGGCGGTGGGGGTGTATCGGTCTGCCTGCGGTCGGCGCGAACATTGCGATCGTCATCCGGATCGGGCCAGCCCAGCCGGCAGAAGACGCACAGCGATTGGCTCGACCAGTTTATCCGGCCGCATTGTCTGCACGGCACAGGGTCGCTGCGCTGCTTGACCGGCTCATTCTGGTTGTCCGGCGTATGGTGATCCATGGCGAGATTTCTGCGGACGCAGGCGGCCGTTTCGACTTTGCAGTGTAACGACGCAGGCGACACAGACAAACCCAGCAAGATTCGGTAGAATCCTCGCACTTGACAGCGATCGCACGGATCCTACGCTTTCTCTGCTCACGACCTCGGCGAGGTAGCTCAGTTGGTAGAGCACGGCACTGAAAATGCCGGTGTCCCCGGTTCAAGTCCGGGTCTCGCCACTCAAAAGACCGCCTTGGCAGCAACGCCAAGGCGGTTTTTTGCGTTCACGGTTGGCGAGCTGCCCGATGTGCGATTCGGGTATTCACCGCGTACGCGACGGAGAGCACCACAACGCCCATGATCACCACAAGCGTTGCCATCGCCATCGCTGCGGCGGTATCGCCCTGCTCGAATTGGTTGAAGATGAAGGTCCCCACAGTTTCCACGCCTGGCGGCAGGAGTATGATCGAAGCGACAAGATCGCGCATGCATGCGATGAACGTCATGAGCCAGCCGATGAACAAGCTTGGCCACAGCAGTGGCAGGGCGATAGACACAATGCGTTGCCATTGCGTGGCACCGAGCGATTCTGCTGCGTGCTCCAGTCTCACGTTGATCTGGCGCATGCCGGTATCTGCATAGCGAAGCGTGTCAGACAAGTACAACGAGACATAAGCGACAAGCAGGATCCACACCGTTCCATACACCCGCACACCCATCGTGCCGATCCACGGCGCGTTCCACGCCATGATCAGCGCGACAGCCATGACGATTTTCGGCAGAACGCGAGGCAGCACAGCCATTGATTCCAGCAATCGCGCCAGCAACCCGCTGAACCGTGTCACACTGTAGGCAATGAATCCCCCTGCAAACATGCAGATGGTCGCTGCCACCGTGCTGAGCCACAAACTTGTCCATAACGCCTGAAGCCCACGTGAGCCGACGGTGAGAATCTCGATGTAATGTTGCATCGTAAGTGTCGGCAACTGGTCGTCGCCCGTGTTCCACCGCTCGATCACGCTTGACAGCAGCATGCTGATGGAAGGCAGCACCAGCGCAGCGAGAAACATGGCAGCAAGGAACATCCAGACCAACACGCTGCCCCACCAACCTGGTTGAGTTTCAGCAACCGCAGAGCCACGACTGCTCGCACCGCGCGTACTGCGTTGCATCAGCCAGTGATTGAGCAGCAATGTTATGACGGCACACACCAGCAACAAGCTTGAAAGCGCCGTCGCCAACGGGAAGTCAAGCGGCCAGCTTGTGATCAACGAGTAAATCTCTGCCGGAAGCAGCGGCAGATTGGCGCGAGGGCCAAGGATGGCAGGAACACCAAAGTTTGACAACGCATCTAGGAATACCAGCAACCCACTATTGAGCAATGCTGGCAGCAGCAGCGGCAGAAGAATCAGGCAGAAGCTGCGTGTGGACGATGCACCGAGCATGGTCGCTGCGTGTTCCAACCGGGCATGGATCAACCGCAACGACGCTTCGACAGCAATGGCGACATACCCAAAGCTGCACACCGCCATGACAAAGCTCACTCCCCAGAAGGAGAAGAACAAGTTTCGAATCCAGTGCGGCACGCCCACGAGCACGTCGCCGATCCCGCCTGGCACCATGAGCATGGTGTATGACAGTGCAAACACATACGGCGGCGTCATGATCGGAATCAGCAACAGGATGCGCATGAGCATCTTCCCGCGGATGTTCACTCTCGCCAGAATCCACCCCAGGGGGATGCCCATGCACCATGCCATTGCTGTGGTCATCATGGCCCATCGCAGTGAGTTCCAGAGCATCTCCGATACGCCATCGGTCGTCCATATTGCCTCATAAGCGCGGAAGGACCAGCTCAAGTCACCCGCAAGCAGATTCGGGAACACACTTTGGAGCAGCAACAGCGCGACCGGGTATGCAACCATCACCGTCAGGAAGACCAGTGAAAGCACAATCGGCCACGAGCGGGGCAATCGTGCCGGAAGCGTCATGGTCCTGATCCGGTCGGCATGATGGCGCGTTCAACCTCGTACTGAAAACGACGCAGAACCTGTCGTTGCTGGCTTAGCGCCTCATCCATGTCCACGCTGAATGCCTGTAAGTGACTTACATCCTGCCGCACCGGGCTGGGTGGAACATCAGTGCGGGCGGGCAACAGGTGCATCGCCGCAACCTGCTCTTGCGATTGGGAACTGAAATAATGATCGATGAATCGCTCTGCCAGGTCACTGCGATGGGTCGAAGCGAGCATGGCAATCGGGCGAGGAACAATCACAGCGCCTGACTGGGGAAAGTGCATGGTCAGAGGTTCGCCACGAGCGATTTCACGGTAGACGAGATAATCCACCGCACCGAAGACGGCATCGTGCGAACCAATGAGCAAGCTTGTCAGGGCCTGATTGTTGGCGCCGGCGATCTCAAGGCCTGCGCGGCGTGCACGGGAAAATCCTTCAAGTGCGCTGTCATGATCTGTATGACTGAGGATGTAGGAAAGCACGAAGTCGCTGCTTGAACCTGAGCGCGATGGCGAGGGCATGATTGCAGGGCCGGGGAACCTGCCGGAGAAAAAGTCATCCCATTCGAATTCATGCCGCTCGTACGTGTTCCGCGTGGCGATGCCGATTGCTGCAGCTGACGTTGCAAAATAGGTGTTTTCCGAATCGTGCCAGTGTTGGCGGGTGTGGTTGATCCATGTTTCGTCAGCCGGGTGATACGGCCTGAGCAACCCTTCTCGCTTGAGCCATTGGGCTGAGTAGGCGCTCGCAAGAATGACGATGTCTGCACGTGGATTGAATCGTTCTGCTTCAAGTTTGGCCATGACCTGGCCCGATGTCGCAGTGAACAGTTCGACGCGGACACCGGTTTCAGCCGTGTATTGTTCGCAGATGGCCTCCGCCAGACCGCGAGGGCCTGCAGAGTACACCACGAGTACGTTTTCACGATCAGCGCGATCGCATCCTGAACCGGCCAGAATCCACATGGCCAGTATGAACAATGAGCACGAGTTCATCCACCTTCGCGCTGTCATGACAAGAACTGGAGTTGTGAGGCAGAGAAGGTAACTGTCACCAGCACTCCATCCTCGATGTGCTCGGCGGACTTGCCGCGAAAGCGGAGGTTGCCGCGTGTTTCCGCAAGAATCTCAAAGTGATCGCCGTGAAAACTGCAGCGCTGACAGACTGCCTTCAGTTGTATGGCGTTTTCATTGTCCTGGCAGGATGACTGATATGGCGAGATTGTGATGTATTCTTTGCGAACGACGCCAGTACCGGTATGCATGTGACCATTGGGGAGCGTGATGCACTCGCCATCATCAAACTGCACGCCGTCCTGCCCAGGCCGGCAATGAAACAGATTTGCATTGCCGAGAAACTGTGCAACAAACGGTGACTCAGGTGCATGGTAAATCTGCTGCGGTGAGCCGACCTGTTCGATTCTCCCTGCATGCATAACAGCGACTCGATCTGCAATGGTCAGCGCTTCAAGTTGATCGTGGGTGACAAAGATGCTGGTGATGTTCAGATCAGCCATGAGCATCGCGAGCTGGTCCCGAAGCTCTTCTCGCAACCGCGCATCGAGCGCACTGAGCGGCTCGTCGAGAAGGAGCAGTCGCGGCTCAACGACAATGGCTCGGGCAATGGCGACGCGCTGTTGCTGACCGCCGGATAACGCTGCAGGGTATCGACGCGCGAAGGGTTCCATCTGCACATGCGACAGTGCCTGCTTGACACGTTGCTGGCGGCTCCTGCGGTCGTAGCCGGCCATCTTCAGGCCGAAGGCGACGTTGTTCTGGACGGTCATATGCGGCCAAAGACTGAAGTCTTGAAAGACCATGGCAAAACGCCGCTGTCGCATGGGAACATGTGTTCCCGTATGCGGCGCGTCAATTGTCTCGCCATCACAGACGATGCGCCCGGCATCCGGCCTGAGAATTCCCGCGATCATATTGAGCAGCGTGCTCTTTCCGCATCCGGAAGGACCCAGCAGTGCAAGACATTCCCCGTGTTGGAGATGAAGGTCAACATCGTCAACGACCCGGGTATCGCCGAAAGACTTGCCCAGTCCGATGCACGACAAGAACGCTGCATGCTCTGGCGATTGCCGGCCATCGTTATCACGCGGTTTGTAGTGTTGATCCGTCAGCGTGGTAGACACGGTCGAGAAGTTATCACCCCAATGTGGGCAATGTGTTCAGATTGGGTGCAGCATCGCGATGGGTTGTGAGCTTATCGAAACATGATGTGATCTTCATGGAAGAACAAGATTGCTGCAGGACAATCCGCCTGCAGCCGTCTGGGCTGCGCAAGCGTGGTCGAATGGTTTTCTGTACTGGAGTGTGATGCGGATGTGCAACGCGAGAATGATGTGGATCGCGGTCATCGTCGCCTTGTTGGCCGATTCGGCTCTGGCGAGTACGACGTTGTACTACAGCTTTCAGGATGATGAAGGTGGCGGGTTGGCTCGGATGACAATCGATTCGGCGACCGGAGCGATTTCGCAACACTCCGTTGTCTTTCATGATCCAACATTCGACCATGCACGGAAACTGGCCATCAGTGCGTGTGGTAAGCGTGCAATTCTTATAAACGCGAAAGAGGAACCGGGGAACCTGGCGATAATCAATCTGGTTGACTCATCATGTTCATATGTGAAGCTGGACTTTCCGACCGAGCCAGATGAAGTGCGAACATTCGGCGACATGGCGGTGATTGGGGGAAATCGAGGCAATGTGGTCGTGGTGGATATGAAGGAGGGGCGAGTTGTTTCACACTGGAATGCACGGCGTGATCTGCGGCCGTCTGGACACAAGGTCGAAGATATTCGCGTGCTTGCGTGCGGTGAACTCGCATTGATGACATTTCAGAAGGATTCCAGCAGCGGGCGGCACCGAGGGAGTCGCCTAGTCGTCATGCAACTGCCGGAGCTACAGGTAAGACATGACATGCACCTGCCGCGGAATCGACCCGATTTGCACTATCCCGTGTCGAAGAATCTGCGCGAGCAGGGGCCGAACCCGGAAGTCATTATTCCATGCCTGGAGACCAACACGCTGTTTCTCTCACTTGACCTTTACGGAGCCGTGGCGATGACGGACCTCGATCAAGCGGTCAGGAACGGCGTCTGGGACAATCTGGTGTACCTGCCGACTGCGGTTGATGGTGGATGGGGTAACACTTTTCCTGATCGTATGGTTCGGTTTGCACGCGGCGATGACCGAATGGTTGTGGTGTGCAATGCGGGGCCTGATGGCGGTTCTGTAGTGATCGACCTTTCAACGCGTGAGATCGTGCAGCGGATGGAAACCGGGTTCGGTCTGGAGACCCCAACGTATCTCCCTGGCGCAGGAATGGTCATTGCGGCATCCGCAGGGAAATTGAAGGCGCGCGGTGAGCATGGTCTTGACCGGACATTTCCCCCGCGTGCTGAGGTTCACGTCTTTGCGATCGAGCGGGTTGACGAAGCATTGACACTCAACTCGTGGGCCAGAGACAAGCCGTGGCATGTCTTTCGCCTGGTTGCACTCGACTCGGCCGGTACAGGTGTTGTGGCACTTTTTGTCGGCGAAGATGAACTGCCAACGATCATTGCGATCTATGACGTTACGACGGGGGAGATCATCACGACGGTCGAAGGGAAAGGGGCGATCCATCGCGAAGCGGTGATTTTCGCTACACAAGAAGACTCTCAAACGCTAACGCGGCCTTAGCAAGCGGTTCATCCAGTTGTGTTCTACTTCATCTGTCAGGAGTCGGCCTGGCACAAGGAGAATGTGTGAGAGCGCGGCGTCACACGGTGTGGACCGTGTCCATCAGAACACTTTAGGAGAAGGATTATCGATATGCGTTCACAAACACTCATGCTGGCAGTCGGATCTATCATGTTGTCCGCGACAATGGCGCACGGCGGCTACTCGTTCAATTCGATCGGCCAGACCTACAGCGAAAACTTCAACAGCTACGGCGGTACCGCAGCGACGCTCCCGCAGCACATGTTCGTCACCGGCGAAAACGGCGCTGGCCACGAGTTTGGTGGCCCTGAAGGGTACAACCCGTTCACTGGTGTGAGCAACATCAATGGGAGCGGATCATTCGAAGGGTTCGGAGCGTTCACAAACGGGAACGGCGACTATTCCTTCGGTATCCGTGAGCGAGGCGGCACTGACCTTCGCGATGCACGGTTGTTTCTCGAAATCACAAACAACACCGGCCAAGCCATTACCAAGTTCAACGTCTCCTATGACGTGGAAGTCTGGCTGCATGGTGATCGTGACAACCAGATTCGCATGAAGTACAACACCACCGATGCGGGCTTCAGCAATGTGGACGATGCGTTTGCCACGTTGAATCCCCTCGGCGGCAATGGTGGCGGTGTACTTGTTGATGGGTCACTGGCTGAAAACCGTGTCAATGTCTCCGGCACGATTGATCTCATTGAATACGGTGCTGGCGCACTTCTGCCCGGCGAAACAGCGTTCTTCCGTTGGCAGTATTCCAATGGCGATTTCACTTCGGGTTCACTTCGAAGCGGTTTGGCAATTAACAACCTCAGCATCACGCCCATTCCTGCCCCGGGTGCGTTGGCACTACTCGGCCTTGCTGGCCTTGTTGGCAGCAGCCGTCGCCGCCGTTCGTAACCAATGGAAACGGACACACTACGAAACATTCATGGCATCGGGCAGATCAGCGTGATCTGTCCGATGCCATGTCCTCAGGTGCTTCAGCGCTATGAGGCAAACTAAGAGCAATCGAGTTTCGACGGCAGTCGAACGGTGAGGAAAGGGAAACACACATGCAAGTGACACAAAAAACGTTTGCTGGTGCAGCGGGAGTGTTGCTGTTGGCAGCATCCGCGAATGCCGGGGGATTGATCTTGAACGAGTGGAACGCGGTTGGCAGTCAGAAGTGGCTGGGCAACCCCAGCACGATTGACTGCGAGGGACCACAGGGCGAGGACTGCGCGGATGATGATGATGTGTTCTTCGGACGCGTCATGGGCAACGGTGGGAACTGGTTGGAGTTTGTCGTCACCGAAGATCATTTGGATATTCGCGGCTGGGAAATTCGCTGGGCCGAGGAGGGGAACAGCGATACCACTGGCGATGACATCTGGTTTGGCATCGGCTCAATTCGGCAAGGCATCATCACGTTTGCTGATGATCCGGCCTGGGCCAATCTTCGTTCGGGCACAATCATCACCATTACCGAGCAGACCACGGCTGAAGGCGGGCTGGATACCGATTTCTCGTTTGACCCTTGCGATGGTGACTGGTGGATCAACGTGAATAGCTATGACGCGCAGTACATCACCACGGTTCACAACCGGATCGATCGTCCGGAGGGATACTTCTCCGTCGATAACGATGACTGGCAGGGCAGTATCTATGACAGCGAAGGCAATCAGATCCAGGGTCCGATCGGTGAGAACGTTCCCGGTTGGCAAGCTGGTGGCATCAACAGTCGCGAAGTTGGGAAGCTTGAGGCCGACCCAATGCGATCTGTGTCGATCGGCAGTTACGACGACAGCAACTCCAGCACGTTTGGCAGCCCGAATCGCTGGAGTGAAACCATCAGCGTGTTCCCGTTGATCCGTTGCAGACTTTTTCAGGATTTCCGCCATCTTCGTCAGTGGACAGAAATCGAGTGCGCGTGCAGCACCGTCATTCTCAATGAGTACAACGCAGTTCGGGAAGACCGCTTCCTCAACGGGGGTGATGAGAACTTCGACGATGACAACGGCCAGGCCGAAGACTCGTTCTTCGGACGTGTTATGGGCAACGGTGGCAATTGGTTTGAACTCGTCACCAACTGTTGTGACAGTGAAACGGTTGATATGCGCAACTGGGTACTGCACTGGCAGGAAGTACGTGATGGTACCTCGGGCAACATCGTGCTGAGTGACGATGACTTCTGGGCTGCGGTTCCTGCAGGAACCATTCTGACCTTTATTGAAAACAACAGTGCTCAGGGTGGGTTGGACAGCGTGGTCGACTTCTCACTGCCGGGTGGCAACTGGATCAACATCAATACGTTCGATACGCAGTATGTCGACGAAACGACCAGCAATGTCGCTGATCCGACCTGGGGTGAGGGCTTTACGGCATTCACCAACGGAGATACAGGCCAATCATTCGGCATTCGCGAACGAGGCGAAACGGACCTTCGTGACTCTCGATTGTTCCTGCAGTACACCAACACCACCGGCGAAACAATCGTCGGATTCAATGTCAGCTACGACGTTGAATGCTGGTACCACGGAGCACGCGCGAATCGGATTCGCATGAAGTACAACACTGAAACCTCCGGTTTCAGCAATATCGACGATCTGATCTCCACTGACAATCCCCTTGGCCCTGGCGGCGGCGGGGTGCCTGTCGATGGCTCGCTCTCTGAAAATCGAGTCCAGGTTGATGCATCATTCAATCTGGTGGCTGAAGGGTATGACAATCTCGCGGACGGTGAAACCACGTTCTTCCGTTGGCAGTACTCGAATCTCGATGGCGGCGAAAACGGCAATCCGCGCAGTGGCCTTGCCATTAACAACATCGTGATCGAACCAATTCTCGCCGGTGGCGGCACCGGAATGCCCTATATGGAAAGCTTCAACGGTTATGTTGGGACGGAAGCGTCAATTCCAAGCAACATGTTTGTGACCGGCGAAGACGGTGACGGCTTACAGTATCCCGGTCCATTTGATCCCTTCACCGGCATCAGTAACGTCAACAGCACTGGTGGATTCGTCTCGGGCGAGTTTCGCACCAGCAACCGTGATTGGTCGCTGACCATTCTCAATGCAAGTGGCAACGTGGTCTTCGGACCGGCTGGCCAGGGTGCACCCGGCTGGGGTGGGCGTGGTGTCAACACGTTGAACACCGGCATCTTGCAGGACGACACCTCCGGCCTCATCACGCCTGGAGGTCATTACAACGAGTCGATCAATAGTACCTTCGGAAGCCCGAACCTGTGGCCAACGTGCACCAATCCGGTCACGCTTGCTGAGCAGAATCTTGCGGGATCGCTGGAGTGCCAAGATGGCCCGTCGCCGTGCTTGGGTGATCTGAACGGCGATGGCGTCGTAGATGTCAGCGACATGCTCTTGATGCTCTCGGAGTGGGGAGCATGCGGTCAATGTGATGCTGATTTGAACAACGACGGCGTTGTTGATGTGAGTGACCTCTTGCTCCTGCTGTCCGCATGGGGTCCGTGCTGATCAGTTTGGATG
>PWVT01000182.1 GCA_003562195.1 Phycisphaeraceae bacterium
AAAATCGGCAATTCGGCGCTTTCCAGGCGCGCCTACGGGTTATGGCCTCGTGACGACCAGAGACAAGGCTGCCCGAAGCCGCCTCGCGCAAACCCCTTGTATTTCAGTGCGATTGAACGCAAAACGCCGCCGAGGTCTCTCGGCGGCGTCTTGCGTAAACCGTGGGGCCGGTCGGTTTTGCAACCGGCGGGTAAGTAGCGGGGGTGGGATTCGAACCCACGACCTCCGGGTTATGAGCCCGACGAGCTACCAGACTGCTCTACCCCGCATCAGGGATCGATACTTTACGCGCCACGTGGAGAACCGTCAAGATTGGCGGTCATGTGTGTGCGCTACAGGATCAAAACGAAAGCCGCGGCGTGTGAGGCACGCCGCGGCGGGATGCTTGATCAAATGATGGATTGCAATCAGCGTTGGCCGTTTTTATCCTCGTGCATGAAAATGAAGGGCAAGCCGCCGCCCATGTTGAACGCATCTGTGTTGTAGATGTACTGTGCGTCCAGTGCGCGCTCGATGCGGGTGCGGGCTTCATCGAGGTGGGCAATGGTGTAGTGATCGAGACGCGAGGTGTTGGCCAAGCGGCGATCGATCTTGCCCTTGAGCTCACGCAGTTTGAAGACGCTGAGGTTTGACACCGGCTTTCCGGCTGCACCAAAGCCACGATTAGGCATGCTCAGGTCGATCAGTCGTTGAAGGTGTTCGCTCTGCAAGTTCCGGCGCAAACTGGTGATCATTGGCTGCCGGGCCGTGTAGTTGCGACGCGGTGTTGCATCCAGTTCTGACCAGACAGCATCGCTGACGGTGAAGATCACCTCAGGGAGCGTGATGGTATCTTCATCGTTGTCGATGCGGAACTCATTGTCATAAACGCGGTTGAGTGTGGTGGGGTTGAGCACCATCGTCAACGCTGCAGCTTGAATACCCTGGATGCGATCATGCACGGGCCACGTCGGGTCTTGGAAGATTTCATTCATCCCGCCGTCATCCCACCACTTGTCAACGGTCATGCGCGACAGGAGCTCTTCGTTCAGGCCGAAGGCCTCGTCGGTAAAGATGTGATCAATGACGAAGTTGAGTGCGCGTCGCTGCTGATCGGAGCAGATATTCTCGATTGGGGCACGATCGCCGGGGTCACCCTTGTGATCGCGGTTGATGTTTGAGCCACCGATCCAGTTGGCAGCAATGCTGGCTGCTCCAAAGTGGCGGCTGAGGAGAATCTCATACCCACGCCTCGCCTTTGCCCAACTGTCACCATCATTGACGACACGATCAAGCAAGTTGGAACGAAGCTCCTGTACGAGTCGCATCTGTGAATCTGCATAGTCGAGCGGATCTTTCCCGAAGTCGAAGCGTCGTGCCATCGGGTCAGGACCCCACGTATCTTCGTCGGTCGCGTAGGCGAGTTCCGGTTCGGAGACACGCGCGAGGATCGGCGACAAGTCTCGCTCGAAGCTGTAGCCGTATTCAATGGCCCAGTAGTCGTATGGGCCAATGGTCATCATGGCATAATCGCCCTGGACTTCACCTTCACCCATGTTGACGTTGATGGGGTTGTAATCCATCACGGATCCGGTGTTGGCTTTGCCGATGTGATCGGGTGAATTGATTTCTTCCAGCGAGTAAATGCCGGAGGCCTTGAAGTTGTGTCGCAAGCCGAGGGTGTGACCAATCTCGTGCATGGTCAGGTCGCGAAGCAGCGGGCCGACAAACTCTTCGGGCATGCCGTCAAGGGTATCGCGTGGTTCCACATCACGATCAGTACGTTGCGGTTGAGCGTCTTCGACTTCCTGTTCGTCATCAACATAATCTTCATCGTCAGCGGGGTCTGGTTCGGTGCGGTCACCGGTGACTGGACGTTCCGGTTCATCGACTACAGGACGTGAAGTGCGATGTAGCGACATGTTGAAACGTTGGCCGGCCACGTTAGCTGACCCGCTCATCTGTTCACCGTCAATGCTGAGGTCGAAGCGGATTTCTCCGAGTTCCGGCACGCGGGCGGACAACTCCAGCGAACCGCTGTCTGTATCATATGAGCCGTTAACGGGAACAGTACCGACGCCGGAGTCAACGGTGCCATCCACGACGCCGTTGATATGATTGAGTGTCATGCTGATATCAATGTCGCCGCCCATTTCAGGCACTGAGACAGTTCCGCTCCACGTACCGCTGACCGGGTCATCAATGAATGCTGGTTCTGCCCGCTTCGCTTCAGCAGACCAATCGCGTTCAGCAAGTTCGCGGAGCAGTTCCGGGCTTAGCCGGAGCAGGGCAATGTCAAGCGACTTGGCCATTGCGTTCATGCACATGCCGTTGACCTGACTCACGCGGCCAGCCAGGCCGTCATAGGGTTGCGTGCCCATGAGTCGTGATTCGGCATTCATGGCTGCCATGGCAGCCGGATGGCCACCGAATCGGTGTAAGCCACGGTTGGAGCGTTGAGCTTGCAAGGCACGAATGGTGTCTTCACGTTGCGCCGGGGGGGCCAGTCGCACGCGCGGATCCCACTGAGGGTTGTTCTCCAGCCACGCATAGGTTTCCGGTCCGAATCCTTCCATAGCCACTTCAGGAATCAGTTGCTGCCATGATCGCGCCCAACTCGTGATGAAGCCCTCATCCATGACCACATCTGCATCAAGAATCTGACCGGTACGCGGATCGACGCGCGATGGGCCAATGGCAAAGCCCATGCCAGCGTTGGTCCAGAGAACAAAGTTGTAACGAGCGTCTGCCGGGTCTTTCTCCATATGCGCGCCAGTGCGTGCGTCCTGCTGATAGACCTCAATTGCATCAATGATGCCGATCTTCTCAAACGCCTTGTTCCATTCAAGCACACCTTCACGAACCCAGCGTCGATAGCGAACGGGGGTGGTATGTTCAAGATAGAAGACAATTGGTTCCTTCGGCGGACTCAATCGCAGAGAGGGGTCGGCCTTCTCAAGATGCCAACGATTGATGTATCGACGCCACGGAGTATCGCGACTTGGATCGCCGATGTCGCGATACGTCGTCGTAAAGTATCCGACGCGGTTATCGGCTTTACGCGGCCGATAGCCGGTGTTCTCCGGGATCACGCTGATGGAATAATGGATGCTCGCCAACTGGCCGGGCTGTGAGCCACGGCCGGCCCCGCCAAGGGGAAGCTGATAACCAATTTCAATGTTCTGTGGAAACGCCTTGGCGGTCTCAATCTCAAGCAGGTTGCGATTGGCTCCCGCCAGCGCTCGACCAAAGAAGGTCGTAGATTGTCCGACAAGCAAGTCGGTGAGGTTGATGACTGGTCCGCCGTTGGGGCCTTGCGCCGCAATGGGGATGTCGAGAATGACACGATCAGTGAAGACACGTTCTCGTCCAGCACGCGACTCCTGATCGCCGGTTGTTCGCACGGAGAAGTTTGGTTCGATCAATGCCAGGCGATTGTCATAGCGTTTCCAATGAGCGTACATATCGCCAAACTGCACACCCGCAGTGGGAATGCCGCCAGTAATGGTGTAGGCGATGAACAAGCGCTGGCGTTCGAAGTTTCGCGGCAGTTCTGCGAGGATCTGGCCATCGCGTTCGCGCGTCCAGACGTGGTACAGCGGGGGGATGCCGTCGGCTGTGGAGATGACCTTCTCAAAGTCGGTGGCAATGTCATCAAAGCTCGGCAGCGAACCACCCGAGCCGCGCTGTTGACGGGCACGCATTTGCGCGGCAACCTGAGGCGGGACCTGGACTTGCTCATCCAAGCCGACATCTTCTGGGGCATCAGCCGTTGTTGCAGAAACAAGCGCAAAAGCAGTGACAGGTAGAAACAGGGCGCACAGTACGGTACTTACTCTCATGATCGTGTAGTCCTTGGTGACTTGATGTCGCAGTTGCGTCGTAACGGGTGAAGCTGGATCGGCTGTTTCAGACAACTCCCGTGAGGCGCTTCAGAGCATCAATGTTATCGGTCCCTCTGAAAAAATCTTCCGATACCTGGAAAAAGAAGCTTTGGTCGTGTGTTCAGCGCACAAATCGGCGACGGGCTGTCGTGACCCGTCTTACCCGATTGAACATGTCCAGAACGAAAAAGTTGCGTCTGGGCGGGGATATGCTTCGAAAAGGAACATATCGGCCCTAGACCGCGTCAGACCGAGCAGTCGGCTCTACTTTGTCGAATTTTCGACGTGAACTGGCTCATTTTTGGAGTACATTGTCTGTGGAGGAGTTTCGCCTTGGGGGATGTCGATTCACCAAGGGTGGAGGGGATAGGTATAAGGAAGGAATAGCGTTGAGTATATGCAAGATTAGGCGCGACGGACTTATCCCAAGCCCGGTCGCTATCGTCTTCTCAGGACTGCTTGTTGCCGGTTTTGCTGTCGGAGTGGCTACATCACAGTCCAGCCGTACAGTTGAGCGAGACGCCTCGCCTGAGCAACTTTTCCACGACACTGTCAATGACACGATGGGTCTGATCCGAAGCGAGGTGTTCGCCATCGATCCTGATATCGCCCCGGTGCCGGGTCTTGCCGTTGATGTCCAAGTGCCTCTTGTGAACGAGTGGGTCACTCTTCGTCTCACACCGCATTCCAATCGATCCGATCAATACCGAGTGTGGAAGCAGGTCGACGATGGATCGCTTGTGGAAGTCGAGCCCGGCATGCTTCGCACGTATCGCGGGTCAATCATGGGCGAGCCGGGGAGCCACGTTGCTGCGCAGCTCACAGAGGACGGCGTGCATGCGTCGATTACCCGCGCTGATGGCGATCGGTATTGGATGGAACCGATCGCGCGTCACGTCGAGGGTGCAACGGAGACGCAACATGTTGTGTACCGAGCTGATGATGCATTGTGCGACGGTGTGTGCGGCGTGAACGCCATGCAACAGCACGCGAAGCAGATCGGCGGCGGGGCATTGCCGCTTGGCGCCGACGAGTGCAAGATTGCCGAGATTGCCATTGATGCAGATTTTCAGTACTACCAGTTTTATGGTTCAAGTGTGAGCAATGTTGAAAATCAGGTGAACTGGATCATCAATACGCTCAACGCTCAGTACGAAGACCAGGTCGGTATCGTCCACGAGATCACCGAGATCATCGTTCGGACCTCGTCTGCTTCAAACCCCTACACGACGAATAACGCAGGCAACCTCTTGAGTCAGTTCCGATCGCATTGGAACGCGAACCACTCCAACATTCCCCGTAGCGTCGCTCATCTGTTCACCGGTCGAAATCTCAGCGGTTCTACCATTGGCGTGGCATATCTCAGCCGAATTTGCCAAATCAGCTGGGCCTACGGACTTTCACAACGGCTGGGGAATAGCTCGTGCATGACCGATCTCACGGCGCACGAACTTGGCCACAACTGGAGTGCCCAGCACTGCTCTTGCCCCAGTCACACGATGAACGCATCGCTGACCTGTGCTAACCAGTTCTCACAAACATCTATCAACGGGATCATTGCGTTTCGCAACACTCGAACATGCTTGATCGATTGCCCCCCGCCCGGGCCTGCAAACAACACTTGCCAGGGCACAATTGTCGTTGGCCTTGGCCAGCACACGTTCACCAATATCGGTGCGACCACGAATGGCCCTGCTGAGCCGCAGAGTTGCAATTTGTTCGGCGATGACAATATTCAGTCGGATGTGTACTTTGGTCACGTTGCACCATGCACCGGTGAAATGACGATCAGTCTTTGCGGCAGTAACTTTGCGACGAAGCTCGCCGTGTATGACCTGTCTTGCCCGAGCGAGTCTGGCACGGTGATCGCATGTGATACAACTTCATGCCCGACGAACAATCGTTCAGAGTTGACGATTCCCGTGAACCAGGGGCAGCCGTTTCGAATCCGCGTCGGCGGGCATAACGGTGCCCAAGGTGATGGAGTGTTGACGATTACCTGCGACCCCGCACCTGTGTGCACGGGTGATTTGAATAATGACGGGGTCGTGGACGTATCCGATCTCTTGCTGCTGCTTTCTGAGTGGGGCGCGTGCAATGGCTGCGCGGCCGATCTGGATGACAGCGGATTCGTGGATGTGTCCGATCTGTTGCTGTTACTTTCCGCATGGGGTGATTGCTGAGAATGAGGCCGATCTCTTGGTCCAAATTACAAAATCGAGCGCCACATCGTTGGACGTTCGAATGATGAGGAGTGATTCTGATGCAAAGCGTTCAACGAATGGGAACATGTCTCGCCGCAGCCGTCGTCATGCTTGGCGCCTCGGCTGCCACTGCGCAAATGAACCCCATGCCGCCGCTCGGCGAGTACATGGACCGTGAGATGAACAGTGGTGAGCGGCCAAATCCGACGGATCGCGAGCGTGTCGTCTTTACTGAGATCGTTCACACCGCTGACGCAGCATGGACGCGGCTGTTCTTCGGCGATGTCGAACTCGACTTCGGCTCTCGCCTTCGTGTGACGTCAATGTTCGATGGCGAAGTCCAGGAGCTCGATGCCGCCGCGCTCGATATGTGGAGCAACTCCACTGCGTACTTTAACGGTGACACAGTATTGCTGGAACTGATCGCTGCACCCAACACACAGCGCAACAGCGTATCGCTCGATCGCGTGCAGGTTGAAGTGATCGGTGCCCAGCAGATCGGCCTGTGCGGCATCTGTGGTTCTGATTCCCGTGTGCCATCGGATGTGAACTTTGCCGGCCGCCTGATGAATCCTGGTGTCTGCTCCGCGGCGGTCATGAACACCAATAGCTGCCTGGTTTCTGCGGGCCATTGCCTTAGCGGTTCCAGCCAAGTCATTCAGTTCAATGTGCCCAACTCGTTGGGCAACTGCAATTTGCAAATGCCACCGCAGGCTGATCAGTTCCCGATTACGGAAAGCATTCTCACCAATCAGGGTGTCGGTGCCGACTGGGCGGTCATGACTACCGGCACAAATGGCTTGGGGCAGACGATTTATGATCGCTACGGTGAGTACCGTCCGATTCGACCGACTCCAGTCAGCTTGGGTGCGTCGGTTCAGGTGTGGGGCTACGGTCAGAGCTTGACCTGCACACTTAATCATGTGCAGCAACGCTCTGACGGCTCTATCACCGGCGCATCAACCCACACGTACAGCCATACCGCTGATACCACCGGTGGGAACTCGGGTTCAGCAATCCTGCACAACGATGAGATCATCGGCGTCGTCACACACTGCCCGTGCCCGAATACCGCAAATCGGATTGATTCACCGCAGTTTGCCGCTGCAATCGAAGACCTGTGCCCGAATCCAGCGCCCCCAAACAATACCTGCCAGAACACGACAGTTGTTGGAATGGGTGTCACGCCATTTTCGAATATCGGCGCCACCACTGATGGACCGGCCGAGCCGGAAGATTGCACCTTCTTTGGCGATGACAATATTCAGTCGGATGTGTGGTTTGGGCATGTCGCCCAGTGTGATGGCGAATTGACCATCAGCTTGTGTGGCAGTTCCTACGCCACCAAGCTCGCGGTGTATCCGCTGACATGCCCAAGCACACCCGGTTCGGTCATTGCGTGTGACACGGTCGGTTGCGCATCGAACAATCGCTCTGAAGTGACCATCCCGGTTAGCCAGGGACAGGCGTACCGCATTCGCGTCGGTGGCCACAACGGCGCACAGGGCGAAGGGCTGCTTGAGATTAGCTGCGAGCCAACCCCCGTCGATGAGTGCCCGGCCGATCTGAACGGTGACGGAGTGGTCGATGTCTCCGACCTGCTCATGCTGCTGAGTGATTGGGGGCCGTGCGATGGCTGCGACAGCGATCTGAACGAAGACGGTAATGTGGATGTCTCCGACCTGCTCATCCTGCTGAGTGAGTGGGGCGCGTGCGACGCCTGATGATCTATCTGGCTTGCCGTGCATCACTTCGCGTGGAGTGATACACGGCAAGCGTTTCTTAAATTCGAATCGTGGAGGAAAAAGTCGATGCGAAGAATTTCTATCTGTATGACTGCAGCGGGCATCCTCGCTGCAACAACTTTGGCTGCTGGCCAATCAACATTTGACAGCCCGATGGGCGAATTTGTCGAACGTGTTGTTGATAGTGGTGAGCGAAGTAACTTTGCTGCACGCTCCAGTGTTGTGTTCTCAACGGTCGTTCACACCGAGGACGCGTTGTGGAAACGACTGTATTTCTCTGATGTACAGCTTGAAGGTGACAGCCGCGTTCGTATGACCTCATTGCTCGATGGAGAAGTGCAAGAGCTTGACGCCGCTGGCATGCGCATGTGGAAGAACTCCTCCGCATACTTCAACGGTGATAGTGTGCTGCTCGAGTTGATTGCCGAACCCGGCACCAGCAACCGCATTCGTCTGAATGAGCTTGGTGTGGAAAAGGCAGACGTCGGGTTGCCCATTGGCACTTGTGGTATCTGTGGTGGTGATTCGCGCGTGCCGTCTGATGAAGATTGGGCTGGCCGCCTCGCTCCCGGTGGCTGCACTGCGTCGATTTACAATGAGCAGAGCTGCGCCGTGTCTGCCGGTCACTGCATGGGGAGCAACGACACACTGCTGTTCCGCGTACCGCCATCGCTTCCCAACTGCAATACTCAGAATCCGCCGATCGAAGATCAATTCCCAATCACCGGCGTGCTCTTCCAGAATACCGGTGTTGGCGGTGACTGGGCTGCCCTGACCCTCGGCACCAACAACTTGGGTCAAACGCCCTATGAGCGCTATGGCGAGTATCGTCCAATTGCGACCTCTACCGCGACCATCGGCGATCCCGTGAGTGTCTGGGGCTACGGTGCCAGCAGCACCTGCACGTCAAACTACGCCCAGCAACTCTCGCAGGGCACGATCAATGACATTACCGCAAACACATATCGAGCACTGATCGACGTGACGTTCGGAAACTCCGGTTCTGCCCTTATTCATAACGGCGAGATCATCGGCGTGGTCACGCACTGTGCAACTTGCGGCTCCGGCAATATCATGAACCGCATCGACGCACCGGCATTCGTGGCCGCTCGTGAACAGCTTTGCGCTGCCCCGCCGGCGAACGACACCTGCTCCGGCGCCATTGCTGTTGGCAACGGTCAGACTTCGTTCAGCAATGTTGGTGCCAGCAATTCAGGCCCCAATGAATCGAACTTGTGCAACTTTGAAGGCAGCTCGGATGTGCTTGCTGATGTCTGGTTTACCTATCAGGCGACCTGCACTGGTGAAGTGACCTTCAGCTTGTGCGATGGTCAGCAGCCGCCGAAGGGTGGCGATTGTGCCGGCTATTGCGGTGGGCAGTCACCGCAAGGGTGCTGGTGCGACGAGCAGTGCGACGGTTTCGGTGATTGCTGTGCAGACGTCTGCGATGACTGCCCGAATCTCTCACATTGCGTTGCAGGTCCTTGTGAAGGCCACTGCGGCAGCCAAGCTCCGGAGGGTTGCTGGTGCGATGAGCAGTGCGACGGCTTCGGTGATTGCTGCCCCAATGTGTGTAACGATTGCCCCAACCTCTCACACTGCACCTCTGGAACCTCAGCGCTGTCTGGCTTTGATACCAAGATGGCTATCTACAATACCTGCCCGACGGGTTCCAATCAGGCCATTGCGTGCAACAAGGACGCATGTGGTTTGCTTTCGTCGGT